>DASVUW010000058.1:0-39634 GCA_036386845.1 Allosphingosinicella sp.
AGCCGGGCGTGTCCTCGTTGACGATGTAGATCATCTCGCCCTCGAGCTCCGCCTCGACCCGGATCCCGAAAATCTCGACGAGGCGCGGGGTCGAGTTGGCGAAAAGGGTTCCGACGACCGGCCGGTCGCCCGCCGAGGTCATCGCCGAGACCCTCAGCAGAGTGTGATAATCGGTCTCGCGGTCGTGGCGGATCTCGCGGACGTCGAGGCCGCGCTCCTTGGCCAGGAAGGGCGCGTTGACCATGTTCACCGTGTCGGAATGAATGCGCATGAAGCCGGCGAGGACGGCGCCCGTGATCGGCTTCATGTTGAGCTCCGCGGCGGCGCCCTCGGCCTCGATCGACAGTCCGGCGATCGGGCCGTGCGAAAGCTGCCCGACCAGCGAGCCCAATTTTTCCGCAAGCGCCATATAGGGCCTCAATCGCGGCGCTTCCTCCGCAGAAAGCGATGGCATGTTGAGCGCGTTGGTCACTCCTCCCCTCACCAGGAACTCCGCCATCTGCTCGGCGACCTGGATCGCGACGTTGACCTGCGCCTCGGTCGTCGAGGCGCCGAGATGCGGAGTGGCGACGAGGCCGGGGGTTCCGAACAGCGGGCTCTGCGTCGCCGGCTCCTCGACGAACACGTCCAGCGCCGCGCCCGCGACCTGGCCGCTGTCCAGTGCCTCCTTGAGAGCGACCTCATCGATGAGTCCGCCGCGCGCGCAATTGACGATCCGGACGCCTTTCTTCGTCCTCGCGAGATTCTCGCGCGAGAGGATATTGCGGGTCTGCTCGGTCAGCGGCGTGTGCAGGGTGATGAAGTCCGCGCGGGCCAGAAGCTCGTCGAGCTCGGCCTTCTCGACTCCCATGTCGATCGCCCGCTCGGCAGTAAGGAAGGGGTCGTAGGCCACGACCTTCATCCGCAGGCCCAGCGCCCGGTCGGCGACGATCGAACCGATGTTGCCGGCGCCGATCAGTCCGAGAGTCTTGTTGGTGAGCTCGACTCCCATGAACCGGTTCTTCTCCCACTTGCCCGACTGGGTGGAGGAATCGGCGGCGGGGAGATCGCGGGCGAGCGCGAACATCAGGGCGATGGCATGCTCCGCGGTGGTGATCGAATTGCCGAAGGGCGTGTTCATGACGACGATGCCGCGCGCCGTGGCGGCGGGAATGTCGACATTGTCGACCCCGATTCCGGCGCGGCCGACCACCTTGAGGCGGGTCGCGGCGCTGAGCAGGTCCGCGGTGACCTTGGTCGCCGACCGGATGGCGAGCCCGTCATAGTCGCCGATGATCGCCTTCAGCTCGTCCCGGGAGAGGCCGGGCCGCTCGTCGACCTCCACGCCCTTGTCGCGGAAGATCTCCGCGGCCTTCGGGTCCATGGAATCGGAAATCAGTACTTTGGGCATCTGTTACTCCGTCGCCCCAGCGAAGGCTGGGGCCCCGTGGGGTGAAGGCTCTGCGGCTTTATCTCGCTGGGGTCCCAGCCTTCGCTGGGACGACGAGCTAGACGCCCCGCGCCTCGTGAAAGGCCCAGTCGAGCCAGGGGAAGAGCGCCTCGAGGTCGTCGGTGTCGACCGTCGCCCCGCACCAGAGCCTCAGGCCGGGAGGGGCGTCGCGATAGCTTGCGAGGTCGTAGCCGACCCCTTCCGCCTCGAGCAGCCCGGCCATCTTCTTGACCAGGGCCATCTGAGCCTCCGCGTCCCCACCCTCGGCGAAGCGGAGGCAGACGCTGGTATTCGAGCGGGTCTCCGGCACCCGGGCGAGATGCTCGACCCAGCCCGTGCGCTCGACCCAGTTATCCACCGCCGCGGCATTGGCCTCGGACCGGGCGATCAGTCCGGGCAGCCCGCCGACTCCGAGCGCCCATTCGAGCGCGAAGATATAATCCTCCACCGCCAGCATCGAGGGCGTGTTGATCGTCTCGCCGTGGAAGATTCCCTCGATCAGCTTGTCCCCCTTGGTCATCCGAAAGATCTTGGGCAGCGGCCAGGGCGGAGTGTAGCTTTCCAGCCGCTCGACCGCGCGCGGGCCGAGGACGAGCATTCCGTGACCGCCCTCGCCGCCAAGCGCCTTCTGCCAGCTGAAGGTTGCGACATCGATCTTCTCCCAGGGCAAAGGCTGGGCGAACGCGGCCGAAGTGGCGTCCGCAATGGTAAGCCCCTCGCGGGAATCGCTGATCCAGTCGCCGTTGGGGACTTTGACTCCCGAGGTGGTGCCGTTCCAGGTGAAGACGACATCGCTCGACGGATCGACTGCGGCGAGGTCCGGCAGCTCGCCATAATCCGCCTTGATCACAGTCGCGTCGAGCTTGAGCTGCTTGACGACATCCGTCACCCAGCCCTCGCCGAAGCTTTCCCAGGCCAGCAAGGTCACCGGCCGGGCGCCCAGCATCGACCACAAGGCCATCTCGACGGCACCGGTGTCGGAAGCCGGGACGATTCCGATCCGGTGGCTCGCCGGCACCCTGAGCACCCGGCGGGTGAGGTCGATGGCATGGCCGAGCCGGGCCTTGCCCAGCTTCGAGCGGTGCGAACGCCCCAGCGAACCGAGAGCGAGATGTTCGGGACCCCATCCCGGCGGCTTCGCGCACGGCCCGGAAGAGAAAAAGGGACGCGCGGGGCGCGCCTCGGGCTTCGTTATCGTCACTTTCAACTCTCCTCGCAGAGAGCACGCGCCGCGTTGGGACGGCGTGGCCCGCGGCGGGGTTTAGGGGCGGGAGCGGAGGTGTCAATGACTTCACGTCGCCCCAGCGAAGGCCGGGGCCCCGGGGGGTGAAGAGCACCGGTGCCTTTCACCCATCGTCATGCCAGCCTTGGCTGGCATGACGATGGCGCTTGACGCGCCACGACGAAGACCACAGCCTTAACCATGCGTTGGGCTATCTCGCTGACCCTGCTCCTTGCCGCCTGCATCCCCTTGAGTCAGCGCCGGGCTGAACCCGCCGCCCGCGATCGGCTCGTGCCGGCCCGGCAAACCCTCCAGTGCCAGGCCGACCTCGCCCGCGAAGGCGTCCGCTTCAAATCGCTCCCCGACCGCTCCTTCGCCAACGGCTGCACCGCCATCGGAGCCGTCCAGCTCCTCGACATCGGCACCCCCGTCACGAATCTCGGGGCGATGACCTGCCCGCTCGCCCGGCAGTTCGCGCGCTGGACCCGCGAGGCGCTGCAGCCCGCCGCCCAGGCATGGCTCGGCAGCCGGGTGACCCGGATCGAGAGCCTTGGCACCTACAGCTGCAGGCCGGTCAACAGCCGGCCCGGTGCCCGGCTGAGCGAGCATGGCCGGGCCAATGCCGTCGATATCGGCGCCTTCGTGCTTACCGATGGTCGCCGGATCACCGTCAAGGACGGCTGGAGCGGAGGGAACGAGGACGTCCGCCGCTTCCTTCGCAACGTCCATGCCGCGGGCTGCCGGCGGTTCGGAATCGTGCTCGGGCCCGAGTCGGACGCCTTCCACCGCGATCATCTTCATTTCGACATGGGACAGGGGCCGTATTGCCGCTAAACGGGCGGCCATGACCGATCCCATACCGCCCAACCGCGTCTTCCCCGACGCCCGCCAGGAAGCCGAGTCCGCGAACCAGCCGACTCCGTCCGCTCAGACCGCGCACAACGCCTATCGCCTCGCTTTCCAGGACTTGGACTTCCTGCTCCGCGAGGATCTGCGGCCCGTCCGCTTCCAGCTCGAGCTTCTCAAGCCCGAGCTACTGCTCGACGAGGCGAAGATCGGCTCGACCTTCGTCTTCTACGGCTCGGCGCGGATTCCGGAGCCGGCCAAGGCCGACGCCCTGATCGCCGCCGCCGCGACCGACGAGCAGCGTCACATCGCCGAGCGGCTCAAGGCCAAGAGCAAATATTATGAAGAGGCGCGGCGGCTGGCCCGTCTCGCGAGCCGCTGCGACCCGGACGAGACCGGGCAGCGGCACTTCGTCGTCTGCTCCGGGGGCGGTCCGTCGATCATGGAGGCGGCCAACCGAGGCGCAGACGACGAAGGCGTCGAATCGGTCGGCCTCAATATCGTGCTGATGCACGAGCAGATGCCCAACCCCTATGTCACTCCGAGCCTCAGCTTCCAGTTCCACTATTTCGCCCTTCGCAAGATGCACTTCCTTCTGCGAGCCCGGGCGGTGGCGATCTTCCCGGGCGGCTTCGGGACGTTCGACGAGGCGTTCGAATTGCTCACCCTCGTGCAGACCGGCAAGGTGAAGCCGCTTCCGATCCTCTTCTTCGGCCGCGAATTCTGGGAGCGGGTGGTCGATTTCGACGCTTTGGTCGAGGAAGGGGTGGTCGCCCCGGACGACCTCAATCTGTTCACCTTCGTCGACACCGCGGAGGAAGCCTGGAGGCATGTCTGCGACTATTACACGGCCAAGGACGAGGCGGTGACCTGCGGCTGATCTGCCTCCCCGTGGCGAAAGCCATGGGGAGGGGGGCCACCCGAAGGGTGGTGGAGGGGTGACATGGCGCAGTCTTGCTCCAGATCACCCCTCCACCATGCTGCGCATGGTCCCCCTCCCCCCGCCGTCGGCGCGGGGAGGCAAGTTCGTCCGGCATGACGGGGTCAGCCCTTCGCCCGGCCAGCCTCGTACTCCGCGATGAACCGATCCACCGGGACCGAGCGGATCGTCTCCGCCAGGACGTCCTCGGCGACGTCTTCGGGCCGTTTGAAGCGAAGGCAGCTCTTGCCCATGTCGAGCTTCCTGCCGGCGGCGGCCCATTGCGCCTTCAGTCGCTCGGTGCGCTCTTCCGAGGCGTAGACGCAGTTGAGATAGAGGGCGGTGTAATTCTTCTGCGCCGCAAGGCCGGCATAGACGAGCGGCTGGCCGTTATAGGTGTCCGGATAGCGCTTTGAGGGCACTTCCCAGCCGATCATCCCCCAGTTCATCCGCTCGACATAGCCGTCGGGGAGGTTGGCGTTGATCAGGTCGCGAAGCCGGGAAACGAGCGGGGCCCGTTCGGTCGGAAGCTCGGCGAGATAGGCTTCGGGGGTGGGCGCCTTGCTGCTGACCATCCCCGGCGGCCTAGCGCTTTTCCTGCCCCGCCCGGCCCGCCACCGAAGGCGCGCCCTCGCCGCCGATCCGGTTCGGCCCGGCCTGCTGCTCGTTGAGCACGGGCTCCGTCTCCGCCTTGTCGCCCGCGGCGGGCTGGTCGGCCTTCTCGGCGGCCGCCTTGGGATCGCCCGCGGGGGCCGCAGGGGCCGCCTGCGGCGCCGGCAGGGGCAGCGGGCTGTCGGTCTGTGCGTTGAGATAGGCGAGCAGGTTGGCGCGGTCCTCGGCCTTGCCGATTCCGGCGAAGGTCATCTTGGTCCCCGGAGCGAAGTCGCGCGGCGACTTGATCCATTGGCTCATGCTCTCCCAGTCCCAATTGCCGCCCTTGCCGGCAAGTGCCGGGGAGTAGGAAAATCCGGGATTCTTAGCGATCGCGCGGCCCATCACGCCCCACAGGTTCGGCCCGGTGGGGGTGCCGGCCCCGCCCTTGTTGATCGTGTGGCAGGCGGTGCATTTGTTGAACTGCTGAGAGCCCTTGCCCGGGTCGGCGGCGGCGAGGAGATTGGCGATCGGCACCTCGGCCTCGGCGCCGGGTTCGCCTTTGATGACGACGCCTTCGATCGGATAACCCATCTTCTCGGGCCGCTCCTGGTGGAACATCTCGCCGGAGACGATCGAGGCGCCGAGCGCGACGATGCCGGCGCCGAGCACCCAGCCCGCAATCGTGTTGGAGCGGTTGTCCATGCCTTCAAAGACCTCCAGGGCGGCCCGCGCAGCGCGGGATGAGGGAATTCGCGAGCCCCTTTAGGCGGGGCGGGGGGACGGAGCAAGACGGAGCTGTCCTCCCCATCGGAGATGGGGAGGGGGACCCTGCGAAGCAGGGTCGAGGGGTAACTGCTCAGGCCTCGTCAAAAACCCCTCCACCACCCTTCGGGTGGTCCCCCTCCCCACCGCTTCGCGGCAGGGAGGACGAACCGGCCCAATGCCTCAGCAAAGTATAGGCGATGGCGAAACGAGGCGGCCCCAGGAACGGCGCCCCAAGCTCCCCCGCCAGCGCCGCCCGGACTCCCTCGCGATCAACCCATATCGCGTCCTCCAGCTCGTTCGTGTCGAGCGTGATCTCGTCGCTCGCGGCGGCCGCGGTGCAGGCGATCATCAGCTGTCCTGGGAAGGGCCAGGGCTGGCTCGCGACGTAGCGGACGTCGCTCACCTCTATGCCCGCTTCCTCGCCCAGCTCTCGCGCAACCGCTTCCTCGATCGACTCGCCGGGCTCGACGAAGCCGGCGAGGGCGGAAAAGCGCCCGGCCGGATATTGCGGCTGACGGCCGAGGAGCACCCGGTCCTCATGCTCGGCGAGCATGATCACGACCGGGTCGACTCGCGGGAAATGCTCGAGCCGGCATCCGCCGCAGCGCCGGCCCCAGCCGGCCCGGTACGGGGCCGTCGCGATTCCGCACGCGCCGCAGAAAAGGTGACGGTTGTGCCATTCGATCAGGCTTCGGGCCGTTCCCCACAGGGCGGCGTCCTCCGCGGTCATCCGGTTGAGCAGCGCGAAGACCGACCAGGCCCGCTGCCCCGGCTCGGTCCGGATCAGAGGCGCGAACAGGGGCGCGTCCTCGCGAAAGCCGAGGAAGATTCGTTCCTGTGGGTCCAGCATCGAGGCCCAGCCGAGCCGGCCCTCCTCGTCCAGCTCCGGATCGAGGCGGCTTAGCCGCATAAGCCGAGCCTCGGGGCTCGCGGCAAGCTCCGCCAGCCGGGCCTCGTCGAGGCGCAAATGGTCCGCCCGGTCCAGCCCGGCGCCGGTGAAGCCGGGCCTCACGCGGCCCTCCGCCATTCGGCGCCGCGGGCGGCCAGTCGCGCGAACAAGGTCGGAAGGCCGGCTTCGCGGATCCGATCGATCGGCCACCAGGTCCCGCTCGGTCTGTCCGGAGCGTCAGCGCAAAGCAGCTTCATGGTGAGCGCGAAGTGGGTGAAGACATGATCGACGCTCCCGGCCTCGGTCCACCGGGCCTCGGCGGGAGGGCCCTCGCCGTCGGTCGGAAGCGCAAGCATACCGCCGAGCAGGCCCGTGGCCGGCCGGCGGATGAGGAGGACGTGGCCGTCATGCTCGAGCCAGTAGGCGACGCCCTCCCGCTTCGGCCTCGCGGCCCTGGCCGCCTTGCGCGGATAGGCCTGAGGCTCGCCGGTCGCCCGGGCCGCGCACAAAGAAGCGACGGGACAGCGGCCGCAATCGGGCGAGCGCGGCGTGCAGACCATCGCGCCCAGGTCCATCATCGCCTGGGCGAAGTCGCCACTGCCGGTGCCCGGCGTGATAGAATCGGTCAGGCGATAGATTTCGTCGCGAGCCGCCGGAAGCGGGGTTTCGACGGCGAACAGGCGGGCGACCACCCGCTCGACATTGGCATCGACGACCACCGCCCGCCGCCCGAACGCGATCGCGGCGACGGCCGCGGCGGTGTAGCGGCCGATTCCGGGAAGCTTGCGAAGCTCCTCCTCGCTGTCCGGGAAGCGGCCGCCCAGGTCGCCGGCGACTTTTCGGGCGCAGGCGACTAGGTTGCGGGCACGGGCGTAGTAGCCGAGCCCCGCCCAGGCGGCCATGATCTCTTCCTCGGGCGCTGCGGCAAGCGCCTCCACGGTGGGCCACCGGCTGGTGAAGGTCTCGAAATATGGGGCCGCATGGGCGCAAGTCGTCTGCTGGAGCATGATCTCGGACAGCCATATGCGGTAGGCGTCAGGCCTTGCCTTGCCCTCGACGCGCCACGGCAGCCGCCGCTTATCCACAGCAAACCACCGCAACAGGGCATCGGAAGCATCGACTGACATGGCGTGCCTATGCCATGATCGGAAGGATGGCGAAATCGCGCGAGACGTCGAAAAAGCAGGCGGAGGCTCCGCGGGCGAACCGTGCCCGGGCGGTGTCGGATATCGTACCCGACATCGGCCGGGCCGCCTTTCGCCGCTTCGGCTTCGTCCAGTCGTCGATCGTCAGCCGCTGGCGCGAGATCGTCGGCGACCGCTACGCCGCCGTCTCGTCGCCGGAATCGATCCGATTCCCGGCCGGCAAGCGGTCGGACGGAGTGCTGAACCTGATCGTCGAGGGTGCCCACGCGCCGATGATGCAGCATGTCGCGCCCGTGATCGTCGAGCGGGTCAACCGCTTCTTCGGCTACCCGGCGGTGAGCCGGGTCGCCTTCAGGCAAGGATTGGTTCAGGTGGCCAGGGCCAAGGCTCGCGCAGCGCCACCCTCGCTCCGTCCGATCCCGGTCGAGCTCGGCGATTCGCTGCGCGAGGTGGCGGATTTGGAGCTTCGCGCCATATTGGAGTCGCTGGCCCGCGGAGTCGCGGCTAACGAGGCGGCGCTCGGGGCGGCGGTGGCCATCCCGGTGCTCGGCAGAATTGGTGGAGAGACGAAAAGATGAAGTCGATGCTCAAGGCCGGTGCGGCCGCCCTGGCGCTTTTCCTCGTCGGCTGCGGCGACGGCGGCGGCAATTCGGCGGCGCCCGTCGACAACAGCGCCCTGAAGCAGATTCCGGCCCCGAACAACGGCGACTGGACCCAGACGGTCGTCAAGACCCCCGAAGGCGGCTTCAGGATGGGCAATCCGGAGGCTCCGGTGAAGCTCGTCGAATATGGCTCGCTGGGTTGCCACGTCTGCGCCGAATTCGAGGAGAAGGGCGCCCCTGAGCTTCGCGACACCTATGTGAAGAGCGGTCAGGTCAGCTGGGAATTCCGCCCTTATCTCCTCTTCCCGACCGATCCCGGGGTCTCGATGCTTCTTCTGTGCCAGTCGGAAGACGCCTTCTTTCCGTCGGTCGAGCAGCTCTACAAGGACCAGGCCGGCTGGATGGGCAGGATCCAGTCGATGCCCGCGGAGCAGCAGCAGGCCCTTCAGACCATGGCTCCGCGCGACGCGGCGGCGGCTATCGTCAGTGCGGGCGGGCTCGACGAATTCTTCCGGGTGCGCGGAATGCCGACCTCGCGAATCCAGTCCTGCCTCGCCGATCCGGCGTCGCTCGAGAAGGTCGCCGCGATCAAGAAGCTGGGCGACGAGCAGGGGGTGAACGGGACCCCGTCCTTCTTCGTCAACGGCAAGTTCGCCGGGGTGGGGAACTGGGCGGGCCTGGAGCCGCTGCTTCGCGAGGCGATCGGATGAGGAAGGCGGGCATCGTCCTGCTCGCGGCGGCGGCGGCGATCGCCATGCCCGCCGCTGCCGCCGCGGCGGCTGGGAAGGCCGCGCCGGCCCGGGTGGACTGGTCGCGCACGGTTGTCGCGACTCCGGAAGGCGGGTTCCGGATGGGTAACCCCGAGGCGAAGGTGAAGCTGGTCGAATATGCCTCGCTTACCTGCGGCCATTGCGCGAATTTCGCCAAGGCGGGGATGCATTCGCTGATCGGCACCTATGTCAGGAGCGGCAAGGTCAGCTACGAATATCGAAGCTACATCCTGAACGGCCTCGACGTGGCCGCCACCCTCGTCGCGCGCTGCGGAGGCCCGGCCCGCTTCTTCCCAGTGGCGGACAAGCTCTTTGCGACCCAGGGCCAGTGGATGGGGCGGATCACGGACCTCACCGAGGCCCAGAAGGCGCAGCTGAATGCGCTTCCGGAAAACCAGCGGCTCGGAAAAGCGGCGGAGTTTGCGGGAATCCCGCAACTCGCAGCCCAGCACGGCATAACACCCGCCCAGTCGCGCCGCTGCCTCTTTGACCAGGCGGCGCTCGACCGCCTCTCGAAGATGGCCGAGGCGGCGGAGGCGCAGGGGGTCCAGGGGACGCCGACCTTCTTCCTCAACGGCGGCAATATCGGAAGCCACACCTGGGCGACCTTGGAGCCGATACTCAGGGATTCGGCGGGGTAGGATGGAAGCCGGGGGGCAGCCATGCAGATAAAGCGGCTGAAGCTTTCCGGCTTCAAGAGCTTCGTCGAGCCGGCCGAGCTCCGGATCGAGCCGGGCCTGACGGGCGTAGTCGGGCCGAATGGCTGCGGCAAATCGAACGTACTCGAGGCGATCCGCTGGGTGATGGGCGAAAGCTCGCCCAAGTCGATGCGCGGCGCGGGAATGGACGACGTCATCTTCGCCGGAACCGCGTCCCGCCCGGCGAGGGACTTCGCCGAAGTGTCGCTGCTCGTCGAGCGAGAGCCCGAGGACATGCCGGGCGACGTTACCCTTGCGCCGGTCGGCGACGTAGAGGTCGCCCGCCGGATCGAGCGCGGCGCCGGCTCCGCCTACAGGGTCAACGGCAGGGACGTCCGGGCCAAGGACGTGGCCCTGCTCTTCGCCGATGCCGCCACCGGCGCCCATTCGCCCGCTCTGGTCAGCCAGGGCAAGATCAGCGCGGTGATCGCCGCCAGGCCGACCGAGCGCCGGCTCATGCTCGAGGAAGCGGCTGGAATCTCGGGCCTCCACGTCCGCCGCAAGGATGCCGAGCAGAAGCTGCGGGCCGCCGAGGCCAACCTCGTCCGGCTCGATGAGGTGCTCTCCGACATGGAGATGCGCGCCTCCGCGCTTCGCCGGCAGGCCAAGGCGGCCGAGCGCTACCGCAAGCTTTCCGACCAGATCAGGATCGCCGAGGGGCGGATGATCTTCGCCCGCTGGCGCGAGGCCGCCGCCGCAGCGGATTCGGCGAAGCGCGAGGCCGAGGCCGCCGGAGCCGCGGTCGAGCAAGCCTCGGAAGCCCAGCGCGCCGCTGCCGCCTGGCAGACCGACGCGGCGAAGACCCTGGCCGAGCGGCGCTCGGCCGCTCTGGCCGCCCGGGACCGCTCGACGTCGCTTGGCCATCAGCTCGCCACGCTGCGCTCGGAGCGGGACGGGACCGCAAGGCGCCTTCGCGAGCTTTCGGAGCGCCGGACGGCCCTTCTCGGGGACCGCGAGCGGGAAGCGGCGCTGGGCGAGGACGCGAAGGCGGCTCTCGCCCGACTCGAGCAGGAGGGCCGGGATATCGCCGCGCGCCTCGCCGCCGCCGAGGCGGCGAGAGGAACGATCGACGTCCGGACCGTCGAGCTGGAGGACAAGGCCCGCGAGGCGGAGGCGGAGCTCGGCAAGGCCCGGGCCGTCCAGGCCGCCGAGCAGGCGGAAGCCCGGGTCGCCCGGGCCGCCCTCGAGGCGGCAGTGGCGAAGCTGGCCCGGGCCGAAGCGGAGAGCGGCAGGCTCGAGGCGCAGATGGCCGGCCTCGGCGAGGAGGCGCCGCTCGTCGAATCGCTCCGCGCCGCGCGCCTCCGCCGCGAGGCTGCCGAAGCGAGTCTGGAAGCTGCCGGCGAAGCTATCGCCGCCGCCGAGGCTCGCCGCCAGCGAGCCGCCGCGGCGCGCGATTCGGCCGAAAGCGAAGGTTCGACCGCCCGGGCGGCGCTCGCCGCCCTCGAATCGGAGGCGAAAGCGCTGGTCAAGGCGGTCGAAGGATCGAGCGGCGACCGGGCGATCAACCACGTAAAGGCCGATCCGGGGTACGAGCGGGCGCTTGCCGCCGCTCTCGGCGACGATCTCGAGGCCGCCCTCGAAGGCGATTCGCCGAGACGCTGGTCCGGAGCGGAGCCGCTTCCAGCCGATCCGGCGCTCCCCGCCGGCTGCGAGCCGCTCGCCCCCCACGTCGTCGCGCCGCCGGCCTTGCGGCGCCGGCTGGCGCAGGTGGGAGTGGTCGAGCGGGACGAGGGGCTCGACCTTGCGGTCGGCCAGCGCCTGGTCACCAGCGACGGCCGTCTTCGCCGCTGGGACGGCTTCGTGGCCACAGGACTGGGCGCAGCCGCGGCGGAGCGTCTGATCCGGGTCAACCGGCTTGCCGAGATCGAGCGTGCTCTTCCGCCGGCGGCCGCCGCGGTCGACTCGGCCCAGGCGCGCATCGCCGCTGCGCTCGCCGACATGAAGGAGGCTCGGGACGCCGCCGATTCGGCCCGTCGAAGCGAGGCTGAGTCCTCGGCCGAGATTCGCGACTCCGGCCGCGCCGAAGATTCGGCGCGAGTCGAGATAGAGCGGCTCGACCTTCGCCGCACCGGTCTCGCCGAGCGCCTCGATCAGGCGGCTCAGGATCTCGCGGAGGCGAAGCGGGGCGAGGAAGAGGCGAGGCGGATCGTCGCCGATCTGCCCGATTCGGCCGAGACGGAAGCCCGGGTGGCAGAGCTTCGCCGAGCCGCGGAAGCTGCTCAGCACGCGCTCGCCGAGGTCCGCGCCGAAGCGGCGACCCACGCCCGGGCGGTCAGCGCCGACAAGCAGCGCTCCGAAGCCGCGGTGAAGGAGGCCTCGGACTGGCGGGTGCGGGCCGCCGAAGCGGGCAAGCGCCACTCCGACATGGGCCGGCGGATCGCCGAATCCGAAGCGGAGGCGGATCGGCTTGCCGATGCTCCGGCGCAGATCGAGCGTCGAATCGAAGCGCTGGAGTCGGAGGCGGTCGAGGCCGCCGAGGCCGCCCGCGCGGCGGCGGAGGCGGAGCGGCAGGGCGAAGCCGCTCTGCGCGAGACCGAGACCCGGCTCGCCGAAGTCGCCGAAGCGCTCGCTACGGCGCGCGAGGCCCGTGCGGGCGCCGGGGCCCGTCACGAGAACCAGGAGGCACGGCGGATCGAGATGGGGCGGATTTCCGGCGAGCGCTTCGAATGCCCGCCGCCGCTCCTGCCCCAAAAGCTCGGCTTCGACGATCCCTCCATCCTCCCCGCGGGCGAGGAATCGAGCCGCCACGAGCGGATGTCGGCGGAGCGCGAGCGGATCGGCCCGGTCAACCTCATCGCCGAGCGCGAGCTTGCCGAGCTGGACGAGAGCCGGAACGCCTCCCAGTCGGAGCGCGAGGAGCTCGGGCTTGCGATCAACAGGCTTCGAGGTTCGATCGGAAGCCTCAACCGCGAAGGCCGAGCCCGGCTCCTCACCGCCTTCGAGACCGTCGACCGCCACTTCCGGAGCCTGTTCACCACCCTCTTCGAAGGGGGCCAGGCGCATCTCGAGCTGGTCGAATCGGACGATCCCCTAGAGGCCGGGCTCGAGATCATGGCCCAGCCGCCCGGCAAGCGCCTCTCGACCCTGACCCTGCTCTCGGGCGGCGAGCAGGCGCTGACGGCTATCGCATTGATATTCGCCCTGTTTTTGACCAATCCGGCGCCGATCTGCGTCCTCGACGAAGTCGATGCGCCACTCGATGATGCCAATATCGAGCGCTTCTGCGACCTTCTCGACCGGATGGTGAACGAGACCCGGACTCGCTACCTGATCGTCACGCACAATGCGGTGACGATGAGCCGGATGCACCGATTGTTCGGAGTGACGATGATCGAGAAGGGCGTCAGCCGCCTGGTCAGCGTCGACCTCGGCGGAGCGGAAAGTTTGCTTGCGGCGGAATAGTCCTCCCCATGCATTGCATGGGGAGGGGGACCATGCGTAGCATGGTGGAGGGGTAGAAAGCGCAGGAGTCAGCGGCTCTGACAGGAACCACTGAGGTCGGGGCAGCTACCCCTCCACCACCCTTCGGGTGGTCCCCCTCCCCATCGCTTCGCGACGGGGAGGATGAGAAAGGCTTCGTCCCGCCTTATCCCCCGCGCGGCGCCGGGCCGGTTCCGGTCTGGCGCGGCTTCGTCGGCGAGCGCGCCCGGACCGCGGTCTACGGCTGGTCCCAGCTCGCGTTCCGGCTGCCTTACATGAAGCGGCGGATCCTCGGCTTCAACGTCCACATCCCGCTGGATCCCGACATGGTCCAGCACGTGCTGCTCGACAATGCCGCCAATTATGTGAAGCCGGACGTCGTCAAGCGGCTGCTCGCACCGGCGATCGGCGAGGGCCTGCTGACCTCCGACGGCGGGCTGTGGCGGGACCAGAGGAAGATCGTCGCCGCCAATTTCGCCCCGGGCGCGGTCGACGCCTTGATGCCGCAGTTCGGACTCGTAGGCCGCGAGGCGCTCGACGCGTGGCAGCCGGGCGTCCGCGATGTCGCCATCGACTCGACCCGGGCGACGATGCGGATCATCTCCAACACCCTGTTCAGCGGCGATCCGCGGCTGACGCGGGAATCGGCGATGGCGCATATCGCCGCGGCGCTCGAAGGGGTCAGCGAGGCGAGACTCCAGGCCATGCTCGGCCTTCCTCGCATTCCGTGGACGCGACAGGGCTGGAGAGCCCAGAAGGGCCAGAAATATCTGCGCGAGACGCTCGAGGCGGTGGTGCGCGAGCGGCTTCCCGACGGAGGTCCGGACGACTTCCTCGGCAGGCTCATCCGCGGCCTGGGCGAACGGTTCGAGCCGCTTCAGGCTGCCGAGCTCGCGGCGGACAATGCCATGACCTTCTACCTCGCCGGCCACGAGACGACGGCGAACGCGGTGACCTGGACCCTCTATCTGCTGTCCGAGCAGCCCGAACTGCAGGACAAAGTCGCCGCCGAGAGCGCCGAGGCCGTGGGAGCCGGGGAGGGCCCGGACCTGCCCGACCGGCTTCCGATCCTTCGAAGGGTGATCGAGGAGTCGCTTCGGCTCTATCCGCCGGCGCCGAGGTTCGACCGGCAGGCCGTCGAGGCCGACCGGCTCGGGGAGGAGAAGGTCGAGCCCGGCGACATCGTCTCGATCTGGCCCTGGATCCTCCACCGTCACGAGGCCTTGTGGGACCGGCCGGACGAGTTCGACTTCAGCCGCTTCGCACCCGAGCGCCGCGAGGGCCGCCACCGCTTCCAATATCTCCCCTTCGGAGGCGGGCCGCGTCTGTGCGTAGGCGCGCGATTTGCGACGGCGGAGGCCTTGGCCATCCTCGCCCACTGGCTGAGCCGCTGGCGCTTCGATCCGGTGCCCGGCCACGAGGTGCGGGTGCACGGGATGGTGACCTTGCGGCCGGCCGGGGGGATGCCGCTGACTTTGTCGAGGCGCTGACTTCGTCATTGCGAGCGAAGCGAAGCAATCCGAGCCGTCTCCGAGGCCCGCTGGATTGCTTCGTCGCTTCGCTCCTCGCAATGACGCGGGGTCCACCAAAATGCTATTGCGAAACATTCGCAACACGGATAGGCCCCCGTTCCAGCGACGCAATCATGCGCGCTTCAAGGGGCTCCGATGTACCTGCGCTCGATTTCAGTCCTTGCACTTGCTTCCGCACTCGCCACGCCTGCGGTCGCCGCCGACGAGGTTGCCCTGGACTCGACGGCGCTCGACGCCGTCGCCGTCGACGCCGAATCCACCATCGTCGTGACCGGCCAGCGGCCCGAATATGGCGCCGAGGAGACGTGCACCGCGACCAGGACGTGCACGGACGTCAAGGACGTGCCCCAGTCCCTCTCCGTCATTTCCGAAAGCCAGATCGAGGACCAGGCGCTTCGCTCGATCGCCGACGTCCTCATGTACGTCCCCGGCGCGACGCCCGGCACGGGCGAGGGCAATCGCGACCAGATCACGCTTCGAGGCAACAACACGACCGCCGACTTCTTCGTGAACGGCGTGCGCGACGACGTCCAATATTTCCGCGACCTCTACAATGCCGAGCGGATCGAGGTGCTTCGCGGACCCAATGCGATGATCTTCGGCCGCGGCGGCGGCGGGGGGGTCGTCAACCGGGTGACTAAGCGCTCGAGCCTCCGCCCCTATCGCGAGTTCGCGGCGCAGGGCGACAGCGAAGGGGGCTTCCGGCTGACCGGCGACCTCGATCAGCCGCTGGGCGAATCGATCGGCCTTCGCCTGAACGGGGTCTATGAGAATGGCGAGAGCTTCCGCCGCGGAGTCGAGCTTGAGCGCTACGGGGTCAATCCGGTGCTCGGAGCCGGCTTCGGCAACACCCGGATCGACCTCTCCTACGAATATTTCCACGACCGGCGGACCGCCGACCGCGGAGTCCCCGCCTTCCTCGGCCGGCCCCTGCGCGGCTTCGACCGGACGTTCTTCGGGGATCCGGAGCAGAGCTTCGCGAGGGTCGACGCCCATGTCGTCAGCCTCGCGGTCGAGCATCGCTTCTCCGACTCGGCTACCCTGAGGAACCGGACCAGCTACGGCGACTACGACAAATTCTATCAGAACATCTTCCCGGGCGCCGTGAACGCGGCCGGGACACAGGTGTCCCTGGCGGCCTATAACGATATCCTGAAGCGGCAGAATCTGTTCAGCCAGACCGATCTCATCCTCGAGGGCGATCTGGGCGGGCTCTCCCATAGCTTCCTGCTCGGCTTCGAGATCGGCAGGCAGGATTCGGTCGGCCGCCGGGTCAACGGCTTCTTCGTCTCCCCGGCCAATCCGAACGGCGTCGGCTCGATCAGCGTCCCGCTGTCGTCTCCGACAATAGACGCCAACCTCATCTTCCTTCCGGTCAACACCAATCCGGCGCGCACGCCTTCGAATTTCAATCAGGGCGATGCTTCTATCCTTGCGCTCTATGCGCAGGAGCAGCTTCGAATTTCCGAGCAGTTGGAGATCGTCGCCGGCCTTCGCTTCGACCGCTTCGAGCTCGACGTCGTCAACCGCAACAACGGCCAGACCTTCGGCCGAGTCGACAACCTGCTCTCGCCGCGCTTCGGGATCATCGCGAAGCCGGTTCCCGACCTTTCGCTCTATGCGAGCTACGGCCGCTCCTATTTGCCAAGCGCCGGCGACCAGTTCAGCTCGCTCGACGTGACCTCCCAGAGCCTGAAGCCGGAGCGATTCGACAATTACGAGATCGGCGCGAAGTGGGAGCCGATCCGCGGGTTGCTCGCCACCTTCGCCCTTTACCGGCTCGACCGCACCAACACCCGGGCGCTCGATCCCGCGACCAACCTCACCGTGCTCACCGGCGCCCAGCGAAGCAGGGGCCTCGAGATCGGCCTGGAGCGCAACATCAGCGACAAGTGGCAGGTTTCCGCCGGCTACGCGCTCCAGAAGGCGCAGATCACGCGCACCACCGCCGCCGCGCCCGCCGGCCGGGAAGTGCCGCTGGTCCCGCGCCATCAATTCTCGGTCTGGAACCGCTACAATGTCAGCGAGGCGCTCGGCTTCGGCCTGGGCGTGATCGCGGCCACGAAGTCCTTCGCCTCGATCAGCAATGCGGTGACCCTGCCGGG
Organism: Allosphingosinicella sp.; assembly: GCA_036386845.1. Taxonomy (GTDB): domain Bacteria; phylum Pseudomonadota; class Alphaproteobacteria; order Sphingomonadales; family Sphingomonadaceae; genus Allosphingosinicella. The sequence continues at coordinate 16,937 of DASVUW010000058.1, forward strand.
CTACACTCGGGTCGATGCGGCCGTCTTCTACGCGCTTTCCGACGGCCTGGAGGCCCAGGTGAATGTCGAGAACCTGCTCGGCGCCGACTATTTCCCGACCGCCCACAACGACAACAATATCGCGCCGGGGGCTCCGGCCACGGCGAGGGCGACGCTTCGGTTCCGGTTTTAGTCTTCCCCTCCCTGGAAGGGAGGGGTCAGGGGTGGGTAGGCGAGCGAAGCGAGACTTCTCCTGAGTCGGAGTTTCGGCCGCCTTCGGCGGACCCACCCCCAGCCTCTCCCTTCCAGGGAGGGAAGCTAAGCGCTGCGCCTCGGGCTGAAGGTCAGGAAGAAGTCGCTTCCCCTGCGCTTGCCGGCTTCCTGCGGCAGGCGGACGGGGTTGCAGCGGATGACCGCTTCCTTGGCTGCTTCCGTCATCCGCCCGGCCCAGGGCCGGGCTTCCGGGCTAACCCCCTGCTGCGAGACCAGAAGCGGCAGGCCCACGAGGACGCCGTCGGCGGTGTAGCGGACGAGGAGCCGGGTGGAGATGGCGCGGCCGACCGAAGGCACGCGCGGGGTTCGATAACAACGGCGGATTTGCTCGGCCACTTGAGCGCTTGCCCGGATCGCGGCCGGCGACGTCGCTTCCACCCTGGGGCCTTGCGACGCGCAGGCGGAAAGCAGGATCGGCAGTGCGAGTGAGGAAAGGGCGGCTTTCATTCCAGTTACTTAGGAAGGGAGAAGCGTTGTGGAAGGGGGGTCGGCCTTCCGAAAATTCCTCCCCGCGATTTCGCGGGGAGGGGGACCGCGCGAAGCGCGGTGGAGGGGTTCTCCAGCGCTGTAGGCCCCTCCACCATGCTTCGCATGGTCCCCCTCCCCTGCGAATGCAGGGGAGGACTTCGGCGCCTACCCCGTTATCTTCGATCCAAGCGGCTTGGTCGCGGGGCCGTGGATCACCTCGCCGCTCAGCTCGAAACGCGAACCGTGGCAGGGGCAGTCCCAGGTTTTGTCGGTCTGGTTCCAGCCGACCAGACAGCCCATATGGGTGCAGACCGCCGAGACGGCGTGGAGGCTGCCGCTTTCGTCACGGTAGGCCGCGACATTGTCGCCGTCTATCTTGAGGATCGCGGCCTCGCCGGGTCCGAGCTCGTCATAGGTCTTGGCCTTGCTGCCCAGGTAGCCGCCGACCAGGTGGGCCGCGACCGAGAGGTTCTCCTTCACGAATTCGGGCGCGCCGGCGACCGGCTTGACCCGGGTCGCGTCGAACACTTCGAGCCAGCGATTCTCCTTGCCGGTCGCGAGATCGGCGATGATCTCGGCGGCGACGGTGCCGTTGCTGATCCCCCAGGCGTCGAAGCCGGTCGCGACGAGATAGCCGTCGGCCCTCGACGACCAGCCGATGAAGGGCGCCCCGTCCATCGGCGAATAATCTTCGTTGATCCAGCGATACTCTATGGGGCCGGCGTCGAAATGCTCGGTCAGCCAGCGCTCGATGTCGGCGAGATATTCGCGCTCGTCTTCCGGATGGCCCGGCTTGTAATGGTTGCCTGCGGCGATTCCGTAGACCTGGCCGTTCTGCCGGTGGGTCCGGATCGAGTGGCCGGGCTCCTCGGCATTCTTGTACATTCCCGGCGGCACCCGGCGGATCGGGGCGGCGATCACCGGCTCGGCCTTGGGATAATTGGTCGCGTAATACATTCCGACCTGCCCAAGCGGGAGGTGGGTCGCCATGACGACATGGCGTGCGGAGACGGTGCCCCGCTCCGTCACCACCCGCGTGGGTTCATAGTCGATCGCCCGGCTGTCCTCGAAGACGTAGCAGCCGTCGCCGGGGAGGGTGGCCGCCAGCCCGGCGACATATTTGACCGGGTGGAACTGGGCCTGGCCATCCCAGCGCATCGCCTGGAGGACTTCGAACGGGAGGCCGGTGTCGCGGGTGAGGGTGGCCGGGAGCCCGAGCCGCCTAGCGACCTCCACCTCCTTCTCGAGCTGCGAGACGTAGCTCTCGTCGAGCGTGTAGACGAAGCTCGGCATCGGCTCGATGTCGGCCTCGATCCCGTGGCGGCCGGCGAGCTCGGAGATCCGGCGGATTCCGCTTTCCTGCGCTTCCGCATAGAGCCGTGCGCGGTTCTCGCCGAACTTCTTCTCGAGCGTCTGGTAGTGGGAGGCGCCGTGCTGCGAGCTCATCTTCGCCGTCGACTTGCCGGTGACCTGCCGGCCTATCCGCCGGGCCTCGATGACGGCGACCGTGAGGCCCCGGTCCTTGAGCAGGCGGGCCGTCGTCACGCCCACGATTCCGCCGCCGATGATCGCGACGTCGACGCTGATGTCTCCGGACAGAGCCGGGAAGCCCGGCGATTGGGCGGTCGCATTCCAGTAGGTGCCGTGATCGTCGCGAGTCGCCATCAATATTCTCCTGCAGTCCCGCTTCCGGTGCCGACCTTTCAACTGAGTTGCCCGAGGCCTGTTCCAGCGTGCGACCGGGAAAGCTGAACAAAAGCCGACAGCGCGGTTCAGCGCGGACTCAGACCCGCTGCTGTAGATGGGGAGCATAGCCTACACGCGTTCTTGTGGGGCCCACGTCTAGAGGAAGGACATCGCCATGAAGGCCATTTCGAAGACCATGCTGGGCGCGGGCGCCGCCGCCGTCGCCTCCCTCAGCTTCGCCGTTCCCGCCGAGGCTCAGTATCGCGACCGCTACCGCGATCGCGGCGGGATCGACGCAGGCGACATCATCACCGGGATCGCGGTTCTCGGCGGAATCGCCGCAATCAGCTCGGCGATCGGGCGGGACGACAGCCGCTACGGCTACGGCTACGGCAATCGCTACCGCGGTCATTACAATTACGCCGTCCAGTCCTGCGCCCGGGAAGCCCAGCGCATGGCGCGCGGCCAGGTCCAGATCCTCGACGTCGACCGGGTCGGCCACGACCGCTACCGGGTGCGCGGGATCGTCCAGGCCGGCTACGGCGGCGGCTACGGCGGCTACGATCGCGGCTACGACAGCCGTTACAGCCGCGGCTACGACAGCCGTTACGACCGAGGCTATGACAGCCGCTACGACCGCGGCTACGGCCATTACGGACGCGACGACTTCACCTGCGTCGCCCGGGGCAGCGGCCGGATCACCGACTTCCGCCTGTAACCAGCGGCAGATTGCGTAAGGATGCGCGCGGACGACGAGTCCGCGCGCATTTTTTTGGGTTCATCCTCCCGACAGGAACGCGGCCGTAACGAACGGCCGCATCCACCAGGGAGGGATCATGCGCAGCTTCATCACCGGTCTCACCGCGGCGGCCCTGCTCGCCGCGCTCGCTTCGCCCGCCGACGCCCGGCGGCGCCATCACCGCCATCATGACGATGTCGACGCCGGCGACGTCGTCGCCGGCGCCGTCGTCATCGGGGGAATCGCCGCCATCGCCTCGGCGATCAAGGAGGACAGGCGCCGCAAGCAGGATCTGGCCGTCGACCGCTGCTCCGGCGAGGCGGAAAGCCGCACCGGCGAGCGGGTCGCCGAGATCTTCAACGTCGGCAGGCGCAAGGGCTATTATACGGTGGAGGGCGCTCTGGACGGGGGCGCCGGCGACTTCACCTGCACGGTGCGTCGCGGGGCCGTCTACGAGTTCCGGACGAGGGCCGAGGAGGCCTAGGGGACTAAAATCCTCCCCGGCATTTGCCGGGGAGGGGGACCAAGCGGAGCTTGGTGGAGGGGTTCTTCAAGCGCAGGAAGATCCCCTCCACCGCGCTTCGCGCGGTCCCCCTCCCCGGAAATCCGGGGGAGGACTGAAGGTCGCTCAACGGCCGTCCCCTTTACACGCCCTCGCCCCCGCGCTTATCGGCCTTCATGACCGTCCAGCCTTCCGAAACCATCCTGATCGTCGATTTCGGAAGCCAGGTGACCCAGCTCATCGCCCGTCGTGTCCGCGAAGCGGGCGTCTATTCCGAGATCGCTCCGTTCAACGCGGCCGATGCCGCCTTCGAGCGGCTGAAGCCGGGGGGAATCATCCTTTCGGGCGGGCCTTCCTCGGTGATGTGGGACGACAGCCCGCGCGCGCCTCAGCATTTCTTCGACGCGGGCGTCCCGATCCTCGCAATCTGCTACGGCCAGCAGACGATGGCGCACCAGCTCGGGGGAATGGTGGCGCCCTCCGACAGCCGCGAGTTCGGCCGCGCCTTCATCGACGTCGTCGGCGATTCTGTGCTCTTCGACGGCCTCTGGAGCAAAGGCGAGCGCCACCAGGTCTGGATGAGCCACGGCGACCGGGTCGAGACCCTGCCGGAGGGGTTCAAGGTGGTCGCCCATTCGGAAGGCGCGCCTTATGCCATCGCCACCGACGAGGCGCGGCGCTTCTTCAGCCTGATGTTCCATCCCGAGGTGGTGCATACGCCGGACGGCGGAAAGCTTCTGGCCAATTTCGTCCGCCATGTCTGCGGGCTCGCCGGCGACTGGACGATGGCCGAGTTCCGGGCGACCAAGATCGCCGAGATCCGCGAGCAGGTCGGCACCGGCCGGGTCATCTGCGGCCTTTCCGGAGGCGTGGACAGCGCGGTCGCGGCGGTCCTGATCCACGAGGCCATCGGGCACCAGCTCACCTGCGTCTTCGTCGATCACGGACTGATGCGGCAGGCGGAGGCGGAGCAGGTCGTCGGCCTGTTCCGAGGCCATTACAACATCCCGCTCGTCCATGTGGACGCCGAGGAGCTCTTCCTAGGAGGCCTCGCCGGGCTCACCGACCCCGAGGCCAAGCGCAAGTTCATCGGCAAGACCTTCATCGACATCTTCGAGGAGGAGGCGCGAAGGATCGGTGGCGCCGACTTCCTTGCCCAGGGCACGCTCTATCCGGACGTGATCGAAAGCGTCAGCTTCACCGGCGGCCCGTCCGTCACGATCAAGAGCCACCACAATGTCGGCGGCCTGCCCGAGCGGATGAACATGAAGCTGGTCGAGCCGCTTCGGGAGCTGTTCAAGGACGAGGTGCGCGAACTGGGCCGCGAGCTCGGCCTTCCCGACGCCTTCGTCGCCCGGCACCCCTTCCCGGGTCCGGGCCTCGCCATCCGGATTCCGGGCGAAGTGACGAAGGAGCGCTGCGACATCCTTCGCAAGGCCGATGCCGTCTATCTCGACGAGATCCGCAACGCCGGCCTTTACGATGCCATCTGGCAGGCCTTCGCGGTGCTCCTGCCGGTGCGGACGGTGGGCGTGATGGGCGACGGGCGCACCTACGAATATGTCTGCGGCCTTCGGGCCGTCACTTCGACCGACGGGATGACCGCCGACATCTATCCGTTCGACGCGGCCTTCCTCAGCCGCGTCGCGACCCGGATCATCAACGAGGTCAAGGGCATCAACCGGGTCGTCTACGATTATACGTCGAAGCCGCCGGGCACGATCGAATGGGAATGATCCTGGAGCCGAGCTAATCGCGCGCTCTGCTCGATTTCTCGGCTCGACGGCCCCTGCGGGCGGTCTTGTAATTTTGTTGCGCCGACGACAGGGTATGTGCATATCGGCGCGATTGAGCTACCACTGCGCTTGTCCAACGAAGGGGCTGATGAATGTCCGACCAAACCAAGACCTTAGAAACGCGCAACTCCGAGCGCGCGGCCTGGCAGCGGCCGGAAGTGCGTTCCTTGAGCGCCGGAACGGCTGAAGCCAACCCGACGGGGTCGACCGATCTTGGTGCGCTAACGTCCTAGTCTCAAGTCCATCGGTTATCTCTGGCTTTCCGGCCGCGAGGCGCCCCGCCTCCGTGCCCTTTGGCTTGATGTAAGAGGCGCCTGATGTCCGCTCTGGCCGGCGTCTGGAACATGGACGGCAGGCCTGGCGCAGTCGCGCGATGTGCGCGCATGCTGGCGTCCCAGGAAATCTACGGTCCGATCGGGGGAAAGCCCTGGTCCGACGGCGCGATTGCGCTGGGCCGACGGCTGTTTCGGACCCTGCCCGAGGATCTGTACGACCGTCAGCCCCTTCACAGCGCGGATGGACGGCTGGTCCTGGTCGCGGATGCCCGGCTGGACAATCGAGAGGATCTTTGCGAGGCCCTTCGGCTGCGCTTGACGGCAGGAGAGCCGCTTAGCGACGCCGCAATCCTGCTGGAAAGTCTGGCAAAGTGGGGAGAAGAGGCGCTCGACCGGCTGGTCGGCGACTTCGCTTTCGCCTTATGGGATATACGGGCCCAGAGGCTGTTGCTCGCGCGCGACTTCCTGGGGCAGCGGCCGCTGCACTATCATTGCGGAAAGGATTTCTTCGCCTTTGCGAGCATGCCCAAAGGGCTGCACGCCCTGCCTGAAATCCCCTACGGCCCCGACGAGCAGGTCACGGCCGAATTCGTCACCCTGATTCCGCAAACCGGGCCGCGCAGCTTCTTCAAGGATGTCTCACGGGTCGAGGCGGGGCACTTCGTCACGATCACTCGCGAGGGGCTCACCAGCCGGCGCTACTGGAATCCCGCCGGCCCCGGGACTGACCGTTCCCGCGCGACAGACTATGTCGAGGGCCTGAGGCATCACCTCGACCAGGCCACCCGCTCGATGCTGCGCGGCTCCGACGGCATTGTCGGTACGCATTTGAGTGCGGGGCTGGATAGCTCGGCCGTCGCTTCGACTGCGGCAAGACTGTTGGGGCCGGCCGGCAAGGCGTATGCTTTCACTGCCGTCCCTCGCGAAGGTTATGATGGTCCCTGTCCGGCTAAACGGATCGCCGACGAAGGGCCTCTGGCGGCCGCAACCGCCGCCATGTACCCCAATATCGAGCATGTCCTCATCCAGGCCGGGCCGAGGTCTCCGCTCGAGCAGCTCGACCGCTATTTCTTCCTGTTCGACCGCCCGGCACTGAACCTGTGCAACTGGGTTTGGCTGGACGCTCTGAATTCCGCGGCTCGCGACCGGAAGCTCAAGATCATGCTCAATGGACAGATGGGCAATATGAGCCTGAGCTACGGCGGCCTTGAAGGTCTGGCCGAGCTCCTGGGCAGAGGCCGGCTGTTCAGCCTGCTGCGCGAAGGCGCTCAGCTGATCGCGCGCGGCGGCGCCAGCTGGCGTAGCGTCCTTGCGCATACTTTCGGGCCCTATCTACCGCCGCGGCTATGGCAGGCGATCAGCGAAACCTACCGGGGCAAGTGGGACATTCTCCAATATACGGCGATCCGCCCCAGTCGCCTCGACTCGCTGGGTCTCTCGGACATTGCGAGGGAACGTGGCCTCGACTTCACCTATCGACCGTGGAAGAGCCCCTTCGACTGCCGCCTGTGGGTGCTGGGCCGCGTGGATCTCGGCAACTACAACAAAGGAACCCTGGCGGGGTGGGGAATCGACCAGCGCGATCCAACGGCCGACAAGCGCCTCGTCGAATATTGCCTGCGGGCGCCGCTGGATCAGTTCATGGCGAAAGGCCAAACGCGCATGCTTGCGCGCCGCGCCCTCAGCGATCGGGTTCCACAAGCAGTCCTGGATCACCCCTATGGCGGTTATCAGGCCGCCGACTGGCACGAGGGGCTGAGGGCGGCCCGAGGGGAGCTACGGTCGGAATTGGGCCGGCTCGAGGCCTGCGGGCCGGCCACGGATACGCTCGACATACAAAGGCTTCAGGGGCTGGTCGAAAAATGGCCTGACGACGGGTGGGAGCGCCACGACATCGCCAGCTCGTACCGCCTGGCGCTGCTGCGCGGCGTGTCGGCGGGCCATTTTCTGCGCAAGGCCTCCCGCAGCAACGCGTGACCGGCGCAAAACGCAAAAAAGGGGCGCGGTTCGATCGAACCGCGCCCCTTTGCGATAGACCGGTTACTTCGGCAGCACGGCCCCGCTGAACGCACCGTCGGCGGCCGCGCCCGTCGTCGGGTTGCCGTCGAGACGATTGTTTCCGTAGCTCAGCACCGATCCGCCGGCGACGACGAGGCCCTGGGCGTTGCCGGTGATGGTGGTATCGCCCACGCGGAGGGTGGAGGTCGCGCCGCTGTTGACGATTCCGGCGCCGCTATTGTTGGCGATGACGGAGTCGTTGATCAGGACCCGCAGATTGGAAGCGCCTCCGGCCATCGCGAGGCCCTGGGCATTTCCGGAGAAGGAGCTGTCGTCGATCACGATCGTGACCGCACCGTTGGTGCTGTCGCCGCGAAGGCCGTTGTTGGCGTTGTTGTCGGAGTGCACGTTCGTCAGTACGGCCTGAACGCTGCCGCCGGCCGCGGGTTTGATCTCGATACCGCCGCCGGTATTGGCACTCCCGTTGTCGCTGATGGTCGTGCGCGTGATGAAGAGCTTTGCAGGCGCGTTCGCGCCCATCGAAACGCCGAGGCTGTTCGCGGCGTTAAACCGGCGGATGGTCGAATCCTCGATGGTGAGCGCTGCCCCGGCGACGAAACGCACGCCGTTCGACGGCGGGTTGACTCCGAAGATGTCGAGCCCGCGCAGGAAGACGACGGCCGTGTTCGGAGTCGCGGTCGCGCTGTCGTTGATGGTGATGCCGTTGCCACCGGCGAGCGCGCCGCCCTCGGTATAGGGGCAGGAGATGGTCATCGACTTGGTGATCGTGACGGCGCCGTAGCCGCCCGGATCGAGGCAGTTGATCTCGCCGCCCGCGGCGGTCTTCGAGATGGCGCCCGCGAAGGTCTTGCAGGGCGCCGTGCGGCTGCACGGGTTGACGTCGTCGCCGACGCCCGACACCCAGGTGCGGGTCGCTTGCGCGGCGGCCGGAGTGGCGTAGCCGACGGTCATGCCGGCAGTGGCGAGCGCCACCATAAGGACGCGTTTTCTCATTCCAATCATTGTATTCCTCCCCATTTGGATTGAATGAATCCCGGATGAATAACACAAAACGGGTCAATCTACTCCTACAAATTATCCGAAAAATGATTAAGCTTGGCAGCCACTTAGATGGCATGGCTGGCGTTCACCTCGATCGCCGGCCCTTTGTCGCGACATGATTCGGTACTCCCCGACTCGTCTGGCTGTCGCTCGATGAGCGCCGCCATGCTCGCCATATTTCTCGGCCTGTTTTCCGCGATCACCCTCGCCGCAGCGAACATGTCGGTGAAGATGGGAAGCGACATCCTCGTCGGGCGGGCGGTGCTGTCGGCCAGTGCGGCCCTCATGGTCGCCCCCGCCGCCTTCTTCGTGCCTCTGCCCGATGCCTGGACGTGGGGCGCCCTGCTGCTCGCCGTCCCGGCCCATTATGCCTATCAGCTCTGCCTGATCCGGGCGCTTCAGCGGGGCGACCTGTCGCTCGTCTTCCCGGTGATGCGGGGCGCGGCGCCGCTTCTGACCGCCGCCGCCGCCTTCGTCTTTCTTCGCGAGTCTCTCGCTCCGCTCGCCTTGGCGGGGCTGGTCGTGGCGACCGCGGCCGTCTTCGTCTTCGCGGCGCCGCCGCGCGGGACCTTGCTCCGACACCATCCGGACGGCGCAGTGCTCGCCTGGGCGCTCGCCACCGCCGCGGGAGTCGCGCTCTACAACGTCGCCGATGCTCGAGGAGTCCGCGGCGCGCCCGATCCCTTCACCTATATCGTCTGGATCTTCCTGCTCGATTCGATCTGCATCACATTCACCGCGCTTGTGCGCCGGCGGCACGAGCTCGGCCGCGCCATCGCCTCCAAATGGCGTTACGGGGTCGCAGCCGGCTTCCTTTCGATCCTCTCCTACGGCTCGGCGGTTTACGCCTTCAGCCTGATGGAGACCGCCAGGGTCTCGGCCCTTCGCGAGACCTCGGTGGTCTTCGCCGCACTGATGGGGACGATATTCCTGAAAGAAGGCTTCGGGCCAAGGCGGATCGCCGCGGCGCTCGCCTTGGCGGCCGGGCTGGTCGCGATGCAGTTCGCAGGCTAAGAGGCGGATATGTCCGTCACCCATTCGCTGGATACCGCCACCAGCCGGGCCAATCCGGTTCCGAGCCCGATGAAGCGGCTCACCGTCCCGAAGCTGAAGGCGATGAAGGGCGGCGATCCGATCGTCATGCTCACCGCCTATACGGCGCGCTGGGCGCAGCTGCTCGACCCGCATTGCGACATATTGCTGGTCGGCGACAGCCTCGGCCAGGTGGTCTACGGCCTGCCCTCGACCGTCCCCGTCACCCTGGAGATGATGTGCGCCCACGGAGCCGCGGTGGTGCGGGGCTCGTGGCACGCGGTCGTCGCGGTCGACATGCCCTTCGGCGCCTACGAGGCGAGCCCGCAGCAGGCTTTCGCCAGCGCGTCGCGGATCCTCAAGGAGACGGGCGCCGCCGCGGTGAAGCTCGAGGGCGGGGAGGCGATGGCGGAGACGGTCGCCTTCCTCGTCCAGCGCGGAATACCGGTGATCGGCCATGTCGGCCTCACCCCCCAGGCGGTCAACGCGCTCGGCGGCTACCGCACCCGCGGCCGCGGCGAGGCGGAGGCCCGAAAGATCGTCGCCGACGCGCGCGCGATCGACGAAGCCGGTTGCTTCCTGCTCGTGCTGGAAGGGGTGATGGAGGAGCTCGCGGCGGAGATCACAAGCCTCGTCTCCTGCCCGACCATCGGCATCGGCGCCTCGCCGAGCTGCGACGGTCAGGTCCTCGTGACTGAGGACATGCTCGGGCTTTTCGAGCGCACGCCCCGATTCGTGAAGCGATATGACGATCTGGCGGGCCGGATCGAGGCGGCGGCGGCCACCTATGCCGGTGAGGTCCGGAGCCGCGCCTTTCCGGGCGAGGAGCAAATCCAGCGCGCCAGGAAGTGAAGGCTTCCGTTAAGTCGCATCGCTGGGTAGAGAAGCGCCCGGGGCAGATGCCGGGCCGCGCTTTTTCGTTCATCCTCAGTATCGCTTTCATCGGCGATGAGGCTTGGGCGGGCGGGGTCGACCGGCGAGGATTTGGAGGTTTTTCTTGGCGCTGAGGCCGACGGACAATGAGACCTTCTACCGCGAGGTCGATGAAGAGCTTCGCCGCGACCAGATGAAGACCTACTGGGAGCGGTTCGGGAAGCTCGTCATCGCCGGCGTGGTCCTGCTGCTGGCTCTGCTCGGCGGTGTAATCTGGTGGCAGAACCAGAAAGTGGTGAAGGCCGGGGAGAACAGCGCGACCCTGATCGAAGCCTTCGACGACGTTGCCGCCGGCCGCAAGAAGGCTGCGGTGCCGAAGCTCGACGCCCTGGTCGGGTCGGGGTCCGACGGCCATCGCGCCGCCGCCCTTCTCACCAAGGCCGACCTCGCCATCGAAGCCGACGACCTCAAGGGGGCGGCCGCCATCTACAAGCGGGTCGCGGACGATTCCGGCCTCGCCCGCCCCTATCGCGACCTCGCACTGGTGAGGATGACGGCCGTGGAGTTCGACACGCTCCCTCCGCAGGCGGTGATCGATCGGCTGAAAGGGCTCGCCGTCGCCGGTAACCCCTGGTTCGGAAGCGCCGGCGAAATGGTCGCGCTTTCCTATCTCAAACTCAACAAGCCCCAGCAGGCCGCCGGCACCTTCGCGGCCATGGCCAAAGACAAGAAGATCCCCGACACATTGCGTTCCAGGGCCACCCAGATGGCCGGATCGCTCGGCGTCGACGCCGTTCAGGAATCGGCGGACGCAAGACAGGAAGGCACTCGATGAAGCGAATCCTACTCGTCCTGGCGGCCGCCGGCCTGCTCGGCGGCTGCGGCAGCCTCGGGCTCGGCGGCAAAGGCAAGAAGAACGTAACTCCGACGGTCGGCGAGCGCATTTCCGTCCTCTCGCGCGAGCGGGTGCTCGAGGTCGATCCCGCCCTGAGCGCGGTCGCGGTGACCCTTCCGCCGGCTTTGGCTAACTCGGAATGGACTCAGTCCGGCGGCAACGCGGCCAAGTCGATGGGGCATCTCGCCCTCGGCTCCGCCCCTGCGATGGCCTGGCGGGCCGGCACCGGCGAGGGCAGCAGCAACCAGGGCCAGCTCGCTTCCTCTCCGGTGATCGGCGAAGGCCGGATCTTCACCATCGACACCAGAGCCGTGGTCCGGGCGATCAGCCCCGAAAACGGCGCCACAATCTGGCAGGCGCAGGTGCGCGGCGCCAATGCGCCCGAAGGAGCTTTGTTCGGCGGCGGTGTGGCCTACGACAATGGCCGGATCTACGCGACCAACGGCGCGGGCGACGCGGCGGCGCTCGACGCCAAGACCGGCGCCCTCGTCTGGCGGGTCCGACCGGGCGGCCCTCTTCGCGGCGCGCCGACGGTCGCCAACGACAATGTCTATGTGGTCACCCAGGACAACCAGCTCTTCGCACTCAACCCCGCCAACGGCGCGACCCGCTGGAGCGGATCGGGCGCGGTCGAGATCGCTGGAATCCTCGGTGCCTCCTCGCCCGCCGCGGCCCAGGGAACGGTCGTCGCGGGCTTTTCGTCCGGCGAATTGAACGCCTATCGCTACGAGAACGGCCAGAACCTCTGGCAGGACGCCCTGGCCCGAACCAGCATCTCGACCAGCGTAACCCAGCTCTCGGACATCGACGCCGATCCTGTGATCGATTCGGGCCGGGTCTATGCCGTCGGCCAGGGCGGCCGGATGGTCGCGATCGAGCTGATCACCGGGCAGCGCGTGTGGGAGATCAACGTCGCCGGAATTTCCACCCCCTGGGTGGCCGGCGACTGGATCTTCGTGGTCACCGACGACGCCCGGCTGCTGGCCTTGTCGCGGACCACCGGCGGAATCCGCTGGATGACCCAGCTGACCCGCTACCGCGACGTCAAGGATAAGAAGGGGCGGATCGACTGGGTCGGCCCGATCCTTGCGGGCGACCGCCTGGTGCTTGCCAATTCGGTCGGCCAGATCGTCTACGTGGCGCCCACCGACGGCCGGGTCCTGACCAGCCAGGACACGCGCATGCCGGTGTCGCTCCAGCCGATCGTCGCCAACAACACCCTGTACGTCCTCCACGACAATGGGCAATTGACGGCCTGGCGGTAAAGCTTGTCCTCCCCATGCGCAGCATGGGGAGGGGGACCATGCGAAGCATGGTGGAGGGGTAATCGGCAGAAGCCTGCGCCACTACCCCTCCACCACCCTTCGGGTGGTCCCCCTCCCCATCGCCGGCGGCGACGGGGAGGATAAGCGCCGGTTGACCCCCTCGGCCCTACAGGGCACGGCTGCCCCATGGCGAAGCTTCCAACCGTCGCGATCGTCGGCCGGCCCAATGTCGGCAAGTCGACTTTGTTCAACCGGCTCGTCGGGAGGAAGCTCGCGCTGGTCGACGACCGGCCGGGAGTCACCCGCGACCGGCGGGAGGGCGAGGCCACCCTGCTCGGTCTCGACTTCCGGGTCATCGATACCGCCGGCTACGAGGACGAGGATCCCGACACCCTTCCCGGCCGGATGCGCGCCCAGACCGTCGCCGCCGTCCGCGAGGCCGACGCCGCGCTCTTCCTGATCGACGCCCGCGCCGGCCTCACCCCGCTCGACGAGGAGATCGGCCGCTGGCTGAGGAGCGAGACCACGCCGGTCATACTCGCCGCCAACAAGGCCGAGGGCCGAGCCGGCGAAGCGGGCGTCATGGAAGCTTGGTCGCTCGGCTTCGGCGAGCCGATCGCGATGAGCGCCGAGCATGGCGAAGGCGTCGTCGACCTGTTCGAGCACCTGCGCCCGCACATCGAGCGGGAGGCGGAAGAGGATGAGGAGAGGACCGGGGAAGGACCGCTCAAGCTCGCGGTCGTGGGTAGGCCCAATGCCGGCAAGTCCACGCTGATAAACCGGATCATGGAGGAAGAGCGGCTGATCACCGGGCCGGAAGCCGGGATCACGCGGGATTCGATCGCGATCGACTGGATGTGGCGCTCGCCCGGCGGCGAGGAGCGGCCGGTTCGCCTGATCGACACGGCCGGGATGCGCAAGAAGGCCAAGGTCCAGGACAAGCTCGAGAAGCTCGCTGTCGCCGACGGCCTTCGAGCCGTCGATTTCGCCGAGGTAGTCGTGCTTCTGCTCGACGGCACTCTCGGGCTCGAGGCCCAGGACCTGAAGATCGCTGACCGGGTGCTCCAGGAGGGCCGGGCCCTCATCATCGCGATCAACAAATGGGACGTGGCGCACGACCAGAGCAGTCTCTTCAACGGCATCAAGGCGGCCCTCGGCGAGGGCCTGGCCCAGGCGCCGAACGTGCCTCTGCTCACCGTCTCGGCCAAGACCGGCAAGGGCCTCGACGCGCTTCTCGGCGCCGCCTTCGAGGTGCGCGAGATCTGGTCGAAGCGGGTCTCGACCGGCCAGCTCAACCGCTGGTTCGAGGACGCGGTCGAGAAGAACCCGCCGCCGGCGCCGAGCGGCCGCCGGATCAAGCTTCGCTACATCACGCAGGTCGGCTCACGACCGCCGAGCTTCGTCGTCTTCGGAAGCCGGCTGGAGGCGCTTCCCGAAAGCTACCGCCGCTACCTGATGAACGGAATGCGACGCGAGCTCGGCTTCGGCGCGGTCCCCATCCGCCTGGCCCTCCGCGGCGGCAAGAACCCGTACGACACCAAGGCCTGATTCTCGTCAACGGGTCCTTTACTCCCGCGAGCCTAGTCTCGCTTCGTGGACGAGTGGACCGGGAATGAGGAAGAAGTCGTCGACTGGACGGTCTTCTGTGCGGCGCGCAGCGAGCTGGGCGCGGGATTCGCGCGAATCCTCGGCTATTTCCGCGAGGACGGGGAGAAGGCGGTGAGCCGGATCGAGACCGCGATGCACGCCCGCGACACCGCCGGCCTGGTCCTTCCGGCCCACACGATGAAATCGGAAGCCCGGCAGTTCGGGGCGGAGCCTCTGGGAGCGCTTGCCGAGGAGATCGAGTTCGGCGCCCGACGGGCGATCGAGATGGGCTTCTTCCCCGACGACCTGCTCCCGTTCGTCGCTCGCCTCCGCCCGCTCTATCTCGAGACCATCACCCAGCTCGAAGCCGAGGCCAATCCGCTGGTGAGGCGGCGCGCGGGGAGCTGACCGTCATCCCAGCGAAGGCTGGGATCCCAGGGGGTGAAAGGCGCGGCTGATTCAACTCGCTGGGGCCCCAGCCTGCGCTGGGGCGACGGGGGCGGTCCTCCGCATCGGCTGGAGCGACCCCCGCGAAAGCGAGCGCCAGAGCCATTCCAGCGGCCCATATTGGAAACGGTCGAGCCAGGGCTTCGACCAGATCAGCATCAACGCCCACATGGCGACCACGACGAGCCACAATTGCGCGCGTCCCAGGGTGCCGAACAGCCCGAAGCCGTAGCCGTAGAAGAGGGTCGTCATAAGGAGGCTGGTGCCGAGATAATTGGTGAAGGCGGCTCGGCCGGCGGCGGCGATCCGGTCGACCAGGGCCCCGCCGTTGCGGGTGGCAAGGACGATGAGCGAGGCGGTCGCGACCACCATCAGCGGCCGGAAGGGCACCGTCGCCGCCATCGACAGGGCGAAGGTCCCCGGCACCGAAAAGCCGTCGCGCGCGAGCAGGAAGGCGAGCAGGGCGTAAGCGGGGATCCCGATTCCAAAGCCGATCAGCGCCGTCTTGCGATAGCGGGCGTCGCTCCAGCCGCCGGTCAGGAAGCCGGACCTCAACGCCGCCATCCCGAGCAGGAAATAAGCCAGAGTCTCCCAGCCGAACAAGCCGAGCCCCTTGACCGGGGCAAGCGCCTGGTCGTGCAGCCGGTCGGCGAGGATCCCGGAATAGCCGCCGCGATAGATGGCGAATTCCCTTGCAACGGCCTCGGCGCTCATGGCTCCGAATTGCTGCTGGAGACCCTGCCATTCCGCGACCGTGGCGGCAGGCGCGCCGGGCGCGGCGGCAGCCTGCTGAAGCATGGCGGCTCCGCCGGCGAGCCCGGCGAAGATCATCAGCTGGACGACCAGCAGCCCGACCGCCCAGCGGATCAGCGCCCGGTTGGAAAGGTTTCGGAACAGGAAGGCGATCATCCCCGTGAGGGCGTAACCGACCAGGATGTCGCCGAACCAGATCAGGTAGAGATGGAGGAGGCCGAAGAAGAGGAGCCAGAACATCCGGCGATAGTGGATCCGCTCCTCCGGCTCGCCCTTCGCCCGTGCCTGCTCGATCACCAGCATCATGCTCGCCCCGAACAGGAAGGAGAAAAGGCCGCGCATCTTGCCGTCGACGAGGATGAAGCTGACGACCCAGGAAGCGAAATCCAAATCGCCGATCGGCCCGAGCGCGATGGGATTCATATAGGCCTGAAAGGGCATGGCGAAGCCGACGATGTTCATCGCCAGGATGCCCATGACCGCGACCCCGCGGACGATGTCCAAGGTCGCGATCCGCGGCGGCGGCTCGGTCGCTGCGGTCATTCGGATTCCCCCTTCCGACCGGTGATATCGAATTGCAGCGCTCGCGCAATCGTCATCCCGGCGAAAGCCGCGACCTCACGACGAGAAGTCTCAGCGGGTCTCCCCGAGGTCCCGGCTTGCGCCGGGATGACGGGGAGGGCGCCTCAGTCTTCCGCCGGTTTCGACTGGAGCTGGATGTAGTTGGGAAGGCCCATCCGCGCGATCATCTCGAACTGCATTTCCAGCGAGTCGACATGCGCTTCCTCATTCTGGAGGATCTCGGCGAAGAGGTCGCGGCTGACATAGTCTCGCACGGCCTCGCAATGCTGGATCGCGTTCTTCAGCTGCTCGACGGCCTCGATTTCCAGGTCGAGGTCGGAACGGAGGATCTCTTCAACCGTCTCGCCGATCCTAAGGCGTCCCAGGAGCTGGAAGTTGGGCAGGCCGTTGAGGAAGAGGATCCGCTCGGCGAGCCGGTCAGCATGCTTCATCTCGTCGATGGATTCTCCCCGCTCGAAGGCGGCGAGGCGCTTCACGCCCCAATTGTCGAGCATCCGATAGTGGAGCCAATATTGATTGGTGGCGGTGAGCTCGTTGCGCAAAGCCTCGTTGAGAAGCTCGATGACTCGTGGTTCGCCCTGCATTCCGTCACTCCTTCAGCGGGTCCCTGTAGCGCCGGGGCTCCGTAAAAGCATTAAAAAACGGCGGAAAACTGCGAAAAAAGCCGCTGCGGTTGCGAGTCAGTCGCGACTCGGTCCGAGCGCGCAGGGCGGCGATTGAGAAGCGTTTTCACGAAGCTGCGACCGGAGCCCAGGTTGCAGCCGTCAGCCCGCGGCCTGGACCGAGGCGATGACCTGCCGAGCGTAGGAAAAGCACTGGCCGCAGCGCGGCTTGCGGCCGAAGCGGCCATAAGCGCTGCTCGGGCAGGAAGCGCCTTCGAGCGCCGCCTGACGGACCTCCGATTCGCGAATCGCGTTACAGACGCAAACGATCATGAAGACTGAATAGGGATAATGCGAAGCGTTCGCAATAGTCTTTACCCTCTCCTGCAGGGGAGAGGGAGGGGCCCAAGCCGAAGGCTTGGGAGGGTGAGGGCATATCCGTTTCGCTTCGTGCCCTCACCCTGCCGACGCTTCGCGTCCGCTGTCCCTCTCCCCTGCAGGGAGAGGGGTTTGGTCAGCGCCTGCGCACCATCAGCTTGAGGCCGGACCAGACCGTGTCGACGGCGCAAACCTTGACGTCGACGAGGTCGGTCCAGGGCAGGATCGCATCGCGGATCCGGTCCTCGGTGATGTCGGTCGGGACCTTCGAGGCCTTCTTCGGCCAGCTCACCCAGACGAAGCCGCCGGGCGCCAGGAGCGGACGCAGGTGCGCCAGCTTCCTTTCCATGTCCGAATAATCGGTGACGAAAATATGGGCGGCGTCAATCGGAGCCTCGGGTGCGGGAATCAGCTCCAGCGCGAGGCCTTCGCGCCCGATCTCGGCCCGAACGCTGTCCGGGACCCCGTCCCACCAGACGCGCTGCCCATCCCTGAGCGACAGCTTCCGAGCAAGGGGCGTACCCGAGTAACCGGCGGATGCCATGAGCGCCTCCGTCATTCCCGTGAAAGCGGGAATCCCGCTTCTCCTATACCATTTCGCGCGGATGCGGGTCGCTTTTGCAGCTTGCTCCGGGAGGGCAGGAAAGAAGCGGGATTCCCGCTTTCGCGGGAATGACGCAGCGGTCAGGCGCGCGGGTTAAGCCAGCGCCGCGTCCTTGCCCATCAGCTTCGGGAAGAAACCTTCGTGGGCCGCGCGCAGGTCGGCGAGGGAGACGGCGTGGTCGCCTTCGGGCAGCTCGAAGATGAGCCGGGAGCCGCAGGTGCGGCCGATCGCCTCGACCTCCACCGCGGCGGCGTGGGCCCGGGCAAGGAAGGTGAGCAGGCAATTGTCGCAGATGGTCGCGACGTAGAGGCCCTGGTCCTCGGCGAAGAGGGCGGCGTTGCTTTCGGGCCTGAGCTTGTTGATCATCGCTCCGACATTGCCGGCGAGCGCCATTTCGGCGAGAGCGACGGCGAGGCCGCCGCCGGAGACGTCGTGGCAGGCGGTGATCGCCCCTCCGGCGATGGCTGACCGAACGAACTCGCCGGCGGAGCGCTCGGCGGCGAGGTCGACGGGCGGCGGCGGGCCTTCCTCGCGGCCGTGGAGCTCGCGGAGCCAAAGCGACTGGCCGAGATGGCCGCGGCGGTTTCCGATCGCGACGATGACGTCGCCCGGGCCCTTGAAGGCGATCCGGACAGCCTTGCGCCAGTCCTTGAGAAGGCCGACTCCGCCGATGGCGGGGGTTGGCAGGATGGCGCTTCCGCCTCCATCCTCGCCCTTCGTCTCATTGTAGAGGGAGACGTTGCCGGAGACGATCGGGAAATCGAGCGCCAGGCAGGCCTCGGCCATCCCTTCGATGCAGCCGACGAACTGGCCCATGATCTCGGGGCGCTGCGGGTTGCCGAAGTTCATGCAATCGGTGGTCGCCAGCGGGGTCGCCCCGACCGCGCAAAGGTTCCGATACGCCTCGGCGATCGCCTGCTTTCCGCCTTCATGGGGGTCGGCGAAGCAGTAGCGGGGCGTGACATCCGTGGTCATCGCAAGCGCCTTGGCCGTCCCGTGGACGCGGACGACCGCGGCGTCGCCGCCGGGGCGCTGGACCGTGTCGGCTCCGACCATGTGGTCATATTGCTCCCAGATCCAGCGGCGGCTGGCGAGGTCGGGCGACGCCAGCAGGGCGAGGAGGTCGGCGGCCACGTCGGTGCATTCGGGTATGTCGGTCAGCGGCTCGCGTTTCGGAGTCGGGACCCAGGGACGGTCGTAGCAGGGGGCGTCGTCGGCCAGCGGCGCGAGCGGGATGTCGGCGGCTGTCTCGCCCTTCCACTTGAGGACGAGCCGGCCCGAGTCCGTGACCCGCCCGATGATCGCGAAATCGAGCTCCCATTTGCGGAAGATGGCCTCGGCCTCCGGCTCGCGGCCGGGCTTGAGGACCATCAGCATCCGCTCCTGCGATTCCGACAGCATCATCTCGTAGGGGGTCATTCCCGTCTCGCGGCAGGGCACGGAGTCCATGTCGAGCTCGAGGCCGACCCCACCCTTCGAAGCCATTTCGACCGAGGAAGAGGTGAGGCCGGCGGCGCCCATGTCCTGGATCGCGACGATCGCGTCCGACTCCATCAGCTCCAGGCAGGCCTCGATCAGGAGCTTCTCGGTGAAGGGATCGCCGACCTGGACGGTCGGCCGCTTCTCCTCGCTGTCCTCGGAGAAATCGGCCGAGGCCATGGTGGCGCCGTGGATCCCGTCGCGTCCCGTCTTGGAGCCGACATAGACGACCGGATTGCCGATCCCGGCGGCGGCCGAATAGAAGATCTTGTCCTGATCGGCGATGCCGACGGTCATCGCGTTGACCAGGATGTTGCCGTCATAGGCGCGGTGGAAATCCACCTCGCCGCCGACGGTGGGAACCCCCACGCAATTGCCGTAGCCGCCGATCCCGGCCACGACCCCGGCGATCAGGTGGCGCATCTTCGGATGGTCGGGCCGGCCGAAGCGGAGCGCGTTCAGGTTGGCGACCGGGCGGGCGCCCATGGTGAAGACGTCGCGAAGGATTCCCCCCACGCCGGTCGCGGCGCCCTGATAGGGCTCGATGTAAGAGGGATGGTTGTGGCTCTCCATCTTGAAGATGGCCGCCTGATTGTCGCCGATGTCGATCACCCCGGCATTCTCGCCGGGCCCGCAAATCACCCAGTCCGCCTTCGTCGGGAGCTTCTTCAGGTGGATTCGGGAGCTCTTGTACGAGCAATGCTCGGACCACATCACCGAGAAGATACCGAGCTCCGTCATGTTGGGCTCGCGGCCCAGCGCGTGGAGGACCCGCTCATATTCTTCGGGGGAGAAGCCGTGCGAGGCGACGATCTCAGGCGTGATGGATTCGCTCATGGGTGCGCCTGTTAGCGGCGTTGAGACGGATTGTCCTCCCCATGCAACGCATGGGGAGGGGACCGCCCGAAGGGTGGTGGAGGGGTAGCTGACGAGGCTTCTGCCAACTACCCCTCCACCCCGCTACGCGGCGTCCCCCTCCCCATCTGCGATGGAGAGGATTTTACGCCTTGCAGCTCTGAGCGCCCTTGCCCGGAGCGGTGTAGCTGATGGTCTCGGAATTGGCGCTGAGGGAATAGCCTTCAGCGGTGTAAGGCTGGCCCGCGGCGGCCGCGGTCAACGTCGTGCCGGGCTGATCTTTCGAGGCGCGGACCTGGACGGTGTCGTTGGTGTAGAAATCCGCGTAGAGCAGGCTGTTGTCCTTGCACCGGTAGGTGCGGCTGGCCTGGATCATCGGCGGCGCCTCCATCGACGCGGCGGCGTTGGCGACGTTTGCGGCCTCGGCGCGGTCGTCGGCGTTGGGGTCTATCGTCTCCTGTTGGCAGGCGCCCAGCGCCAGGAGCAGGGACAGGGGGGCGGCGAGGTAAAGTGGGCTTTTCATCATATCAATCACTTCGCGAGCGCCGCATGCGACGTCAAGGGCTTTTTTGCGAGTGCTTCGCAACAGCGACGGGGTTCGACAAGCGCCTGCGCATAAGTTACTCTCCACGCGACGCATGAGGGGCTGGGAGATCGGGAGCGCGTGCAACGAGTCCGTATCGGCCTCACCGGCCTCGCCTTCGTCTTCCTGCTCGTGCTTTTGGG
Source organism: Allosphingosinicella sp. (assembly GCA_036386845.1). Taxonomy (GTDB): domain Bacteria; phylum Pseudomonadota; class Alphaproteobacteria; order Sphingomonadales; family Sphingomonadaceae; genus Allosphingosinicella. The sequence goes on from DASVUW010000058.1 coordinate 37,793, forward strand.
CGCGGTCTTCACCAGCCCGAGCAACGAAGAGCCGATCACCGCCAATCTGATCGAGAGCCAGCTTTCCGGCGCGAACCAGACCGGCGCTCCCGGCTCGAACCAGAGCGAGCCCAAGGAACCGCTCGCCGAGCTTGGAGTCGCCCCCGGCAATGCCGACGACGACAATAGGATCGCTTCGCCTGCGCCGGCGACGGCGCGGTAATTCTCCCGTAAGGACGGGAGAGGGGATTGCGCTCGCGATTGCCGCTTGGCTCCTGCTCGCGGCTTCGCCCGGAAAAGCGCGCCCCGAGGTGATGACGATGACCGGATTGCCTCTGGTCTGGGGTGAAAAGGGGCCGTTCGATCCGGCCTCGCGGCCGGCGGTGGCCTATGCCGAGCTCAGCGAGGAATTCGATTTCCGGCCGGTGGATGTGCTCGACCCCGCGACGCTGGCGCGCGGACGGTTCCTGTTCCTCGCCCAGCCCAAGCGGCTGGCGCCCGCCGAGCTGACGGCTCTCGATGCCTGGATCCGGAAGGGCGGCCGGGCGCTAATGCTCAACGATCCGATTCTGGCCTGGCCGAGCGAGCTTCCCCTCGGCGACATAAGGCGGCCCCCGCCGACCGGCCTGCTTTCCCCGCTGCTCGCCCATTGGCGTCTGACGCTCGAGCCGCCGGCCCAGACGGGCGAGGCCGAGGCGCGCTGGAACGGGCGGCGGATCCTGCTCGACTCGCCCGGCCGGCTGCGCAGCTCCAGCACCGACTGCATCGTCGACGAGGAAGAGTGGTCGGCGCTGTGCCGGCTCGGACGAGGGACGGTCCGGATAGTCGCCGATGCCGACCTGATGCGCGACTCGCTGTGGACTTCGGGCGCCGACAACCCGGCCGTGGTCGGCGAGTGGCTGGACGAATTGGTTGGAAGGCCGCGACCGGTTGACTGGACCGGGACTTGGGGCCGACCCGCGGCCGCTGTGCTCGCGCTTCTCATCATAATCGGGCTCTTGCTGAGCCGGCGCCGGAAGCGCTAACCACATACTTATCCACAGGCTCGCGCCCAGGAACAACGTTTGAACAAGTCTGTGAACAAACCACGAATTACCCTCTAGTGGCATGAAATCCCCAAAAAAGGCATGAAATCCCCTTCCCTTGGGGGTCTGGCGATGTTATCCACGCCTTCTGATTTTTGGGGCATCTTCTCGGCTGACCGACGAGTCACGCGGCGACATTCGTGTTTCCGCGAACGGGGGAGCTCCGTGTAAGGGAGCGGACAGGGGCGGTGGAGGTCGAGGACTTCTTCCAGGGAAGCGCGCTCAACGTAGTGGACGCCAAGGGGCGCCTCTCCGTTCCCGCCTTCGTCCGCTCGGTCATCGAGCGCCGATCCGACTCCCGGGCGATCGTCGTCGGCGCCCATGAGATCGCCCCCTGCCTGACCGCCTACGGGCGCAATTACGCGAAGAATTTGTGGACCGACCTCGAGCGGCGCCGGCTCGCCGAGGAGGATCGCGGCGGAACGCTCGACGACCATTATGCACGCGCCCGTCGCATGTTCGGAATGACCGAGGACGTGCCCTACGATCCGTCGGGCCGGATCGTGCTTCCGCCCATGATGCGCCGCAAGGGGAAGATCGAGGATCTGGCCCTGTTCGTCGGAGTGGGCGGGATCGTCGAGATATGGAATCCTCGGGTCGCCCTCGCCGAAGGCGACAGGGACCTCAAGGAAATCGCCGCCTGGCGCCTCGAGGAAAAGGGCCTCCCGGCATGACGCCCGCCCCGGACAATCGAGCCGTGCCCGCCCCGCACGACCCCGTGCTCCTCGAAGAGGTGGTCGCCGCGCTCGGCGTCGCCTTCGGCGAAACCCAAGTCGAC
>DASVUW010000059.1:0-5882 GCA_036386845.1 Allosphingosinicella sp.
GGAGGCGGCGTGAGGGGACATGATCTTTGCCTCCCCATCGCGAGATGGGGAGGGGGACCATGCGAAGCATGGTGGAGGGGTAACCGGCGCAGGATCGGGAGGTTCGCGAGCGATCCTCGGCGTCCTCGCCTTTTACCCCTCCACCACCCTTCGGGTGGTCCCCCTCCCCATGCTGAAGCATGGGGAGGCAAAGCGTGACCGAAGCCGAAGCGGCGGCCGAGCTCGAGCGCCTCGCCTCCGAGATCGCGCGCCACAACCGCCTCTACCACAGCGAGGACTCGCCGGAGATCAGCGACGCCGAATATGATGCGCTGGTCCGCCGCAACTCGGAGCTGGAGCGGCAATTCCCCCACCTCGTCCGCGACGACAGCCCGTCGCGCCAGGTCGGCGCCGCCCCCGCTGCTCACCTCTCAAAGGTTCGGCACGCGCTTCCGATGCTCAGTCTCGAGAACGCCTTTTCGGACGAGGAGGTGGCCGATTTCATCGGGCGCGTCCGCCGCTTCCTTAGCCTCGCCCCGGACGAGGAGGTCGCCCTTACCGCCGAGCCCAAGATCGACGGCCTCTCCTGTTCGCTTCGCTACGAGAGAGGTGAGCTGGTCCTCGCCGCCACCCGCGGCGACGGGACCACCGGCGAGGTCGTCACGGACAATGTGCGGACCATCGGGGACATCCCGCAGCGGCTGGACGGCGAAGCGCCCAACGTCTTCGAGGTCCGCGGCGAGGTCTACATGTCGAAGGCTGACTTCGCGGCCCTGAACGCCCGCCTCCTCGCCGAAGCCGAAGATCCGGCCAAGGCGCGCCAATTCGCCAACCCGCGCAACGCCGCCGCCGGGTCGCTCCGGCAGAAGGACGCGGCGGTCACCGCTTCGCGGCCGCTGCGCTTCTACGCCCATGGCTGGGGCGAGGTGTCGGCGCTGCCGGCCGACACCCAGCTGGGTGTCATGCGGGCGATCGAGGCCTGGGGCCTGCCGATCGCCGATCACCTCGAACGCTGCACCGATCTCGACGGTCTGCTCGCCCACTATCGCGCCATCGAGTCGAAGCGGGCCGACCTCGGCTTCGACATCGACGGGGTCGTCTACAAGGTCGACCGGCTCGACTGGCAGCGCCGTCTCGGTCAGGTGGCCCGGGCTCCGCGCTGGGCGCTCGCGCACAAATTCCCCGCCGAGAAGGCGGAAACCTTCCTCGAGGCGATCGACATCCAGGTCGGCCGGACCGGCAAGCTCACTCCCGTGGCGCGTCTCAGGCCCGTCAGCGTCGGGGGAGTGACCGTCACCAATGCCACGCTGCATAACAAGGACGAGATCGAGCGGCTCGGAGTCCGGGTCGGCGACCGGGTCCGGATCCAGCGCGCCGGCGACGTCATTCCGCAGGTCCTGGAGAACCTCACTCCGGATGAGGAGCGCCCGCCTTACGTCTTCCCCACCGCCTGCCCCGAATGCGGCTCGGACGCGGTGCGCGAGGAGGGCGAGGTGGACGTGCGCTGCACCGGCGGGCTCGTCTGCCCGGTCCAGCGGGTCGAGCGGCTCCGCCACTTCGTCTCCCGGCACGCCCTCGACATCGAGGGGCTCGGGATCACCCATATCGAGAATTTCTTCCGCGACGGGCTTCTCCGGTCGCCGGCCGACATCTTCCGGCTCAACAGGGAGACGCTTCTGGCCCGCGAGCGCTGGGCCGAGATTTCCGCCGCGAACCTGATCGCGGCGATAGATGCCAAGCGCGAGCCCCCGCTCGACCGGTTCCTCTACGGGCTCGGGATACGCCATGTCGGCGAGGTGACGGCCCGCGATCTCGCCCGCCGCTATCGGAGCTGGGAGAATCTGCGCTCGATGATCGAGGCAGCGCTCAAGGTCCGGCGCGAGACGGCGCGGATCGAAGGCGAGGAGGAGCGCAAGTTCCGCCAACGCCGCGACAAGGCCGTCGTCGAGGCGATCGAGACTCCCAACATCGGTCCTGAAGTGGCCAATGCGCTGCTCGATTTCTTCGAGGAGGAGCATAACCGGCAGGTGCTCGACGACCTGCTCGATGCCGGGGTCCGTCCTGCCGACCTGATCTGGGAGACGAAGGAGTCCCCGGTCTCCGGCAAGACCCTGGTCTTCACCGGAAGCCTCGAAACCCTGTCGCGCGACGAGGCGAAGGCGCAGGCCGAGAAGCTCGGAGCCAAGGTGGCGGGCTCGGTCTCGGCGAAGACCGACCTCGTCGTCTACGGCCCAGGCGCCGGTTCCAAGCTGAAGAAGGCCGCGGAACTGGGCGTCGAGACGATCGACGAAGCCGGGTGGAACGCGCTGGTGTCGGCAGCCGGTTAATCGTCGTCCCAGCGAAGGCTGGGACCCCGGCGGGTGAAAGGCGCGGCGCTCTTCACCCCACGGGACCCCAGCCTTCGCTGGGGTGACGGGATGAGACTCAGCCCCCGCGCCTCTTCCGAACCGGCGCCGCCCGCCGCTTCCTCATCACCAAAGTCGGCCACTCGCCCCGCTCGACCTGTCCGGTCAGCATCATCCCCTGGCGGCGATAGGCGGCGGCGACGGCGGGCGCCTGGTGGTCGAGCAGCCCCGCTAGGATCAGCCGGCCGCCCGGAGCGATCGCTTTCGACACCGACGGCGCGAGGTCGATCAGCGGCCCGGCCAGGATATTGGCGATGACCAGATCGTAGGGCGCCCGTGCCTTCAGCCGGCGGTGCTCCAGGCCCGCTGCAACGGCAAGCTCGACCTGGCCCCGCGCCCGGCCGAGGCGGACGCGGTTGATCGCCGCATTCTCCTCGCTCACCTCGATCGCCACCGGATCGTTGTCGGACGCGGCGGCGCGGGCGGCCGGCCACAATTTCAGAGCGGCGAAGGCGAGGAGGCCGGTCCCCGTTCCGAGATCGACCAGATCCGCGACCGCAGCGCCGCCGGCCTTGAGCCGGCTCAGAGCGACAAGGCAGCCGCTGGTCGTCTCGTGCTGGCCGGTTCCGAAGGCGCGCCCGGCATCGATCTCGATGGCGATCGAGTCAGCAGGCGCCTCGCCCCGGTGCGCGGGCGTGTGGACGAAGAAGCGGCCCGCCCGGATCGGTTCGAGCCCTTGCTGGCTCAATGTGACCCAGTCGCGGTCCTCGACTTGCTCCACCGCAGGCTCCGTGCCCGCCGCGCTCGGCGCAAGCGCCGCGAGCAGCTCCAGCATCTCCGCGGTCGGCTCGCGGTCGAAATAGGCGTCGAGCCGCCATTCGTCAGGCCTTGAGCCGTCGGCCTCGCTGGTCATCAGCACCGGCGGGAAATCGAGCCAGGCGAGCGGCGAGATGTCGTCCTTGAGCGCCTCGGCCTCGGCCTTCGTGCAGGGGAGGGTGACCTTCCAGCTGTCGGTCACCTAAATCCTCCCCGAGATTTCTCGGGGAGGGGGACCGCGCGAAGCGCGGTGGAGGGGCTCTTCGGACTCAGCAAGGCCCCTCCACCAGGCTTCGCCTGGTCCCCCTCCCCTGCAAATGCAGGGGAGGATTTTTTAGCGGACATAGCTCGCGCCGTTGACGTCGATCACCGCCCCGGTCGCCGAAGCGGGCGCGTCCACCGCCAGCCATCTCACGGTCTCCGCGACCTCGTCGGCGGTCGCGACACGGCCGAGCGGGATGTCGGCCACGATCTTCTGGCCGCCGCGGCTCGCCATATATTCCTCGACCATGTCGGAGGCGGTGAAGCCGGGGCAGACGGCGAATGCGACGATTCCGTCGGCGGCATAGCCGCGGGCGATCGACTTGGTCATCGCGATCATCCCGCCCTTGGAGGCGGCATAATGCCAGTGCTGGGGGCTGTCGCCGCGATAGGCGGCGCGGCTCGCGACGTTGACGATCCGTCCCCCGCCTTCGTCGCGGAAATGGAGGACCGCGAGGCGGCAGAGCTCGGCCGACGCGGTGAGGTTGACTCGCATCGTACGCTCCCAACCCGCAGTCCATTCCCCGGCCGGAAGCTCGACGGGAGCGGCCTCGAAGATCCCGGCATTGTTGACGAGAGCGTCGATCCGGCCGCCGAGCCGCTCGAGCGCCTCGTTCCACAACCGGCCGGCCGCGCCCGGCTCGGAAAGGTCGGCGGCGATCATGCCTTCGCCGCCCCGGCTGGAATGGCCGACGACGTTGTGAGTGGAGAGGGCGGCGGCGATCGCCTTGCCGATGCCTCGGCTGGTGCCGGTGACGAGGATGTTAGCCATGCCGGCGCGATAGGCCCGGGCGGGGCGGAGGGGAAGGCATCTTTGCCTCCCCGTCGCGAAGCGATGGGGAGGCAGATATCAATCCGCGAAGGGGTCCCTCACCAGGATCGTGTCCTCGCGCTCGGGGCTGGTCGACACGAGCGCCACCGAGATGCGGCACAATTCCTCGATTCGCTTGATATATTTGATTGCCTGCGCCGGGAGTTCGGCCCAGCTCCGGGCGCCGGCGGTCGATTCCGCCCAGCCGGGGATGGTCTCGTAGACCGGCTCGACCGCTTCCTGGTCGGCCGCATGGGCGGGGAGGTGGTCGAGCGCCGAACCGCGCAGTCGGTAGCCGGTGCAGATTCGGAGCTCGTCCATGCCGTCGAGCACGTCGAGCTTGGTCAGGGCCACCCCGGTCACGCCCCCGACGGCGCAGGCCTGGCGGACCAGCACGGCGTCGAACCAGCCGCAGCGGCGCTTGCGCCCGGTGACCGTGCCGAACTCGTGGCCCCGCTCGCCGAGGCGCTGCCCGGTCTCGTCCTCGAGCTCGGTGGGGAAGGGGCCTGCGCCCACACGGGTCGTGTAGGCCTTGACGATTCCCAGAACGAAGCCGGCCGCGCCCGGCCCGAGGCCGCTTCCGCCCGCCGCCGTCCCGGCGATCGTGTTGGAGGAGGTGACGAACGGGTAGGTGCCGTGGTCGACGTCGAGGAGCACGCCCTGAGCGCCTTCGAACAGTATGCGTTTGCCGCTCGCCTTGGCTTCGTTCAGGGTGATCCAGGTAGGCCGGGCGAAGCGGAGGACGAACTCGGCGATCTCGCCAAGGTCGCGCTCCAGCCGGCCGCGGTCGATCGGGGGCTCGCCGAACCCCGCCCGAAGGGCGTCGTGATGGGCGCAGAGGCGGTCGATCTGGGGTCCGAGATGGCCGAGATGGGCGAGGTCGCAGACCCTTATGGCGCGGCGCCCGACCTTGTCCTCGTAGGCGGGACCGATACCGCGCCGCGTCGTCCCGATCTTGCCCTGGCCGGAAGCGTCCTCGCGAAGGGCGTCGAGATCGCGGTGGAAGGGCAGGATGAGCGGGCAGGTGTCCGCGATCTGGAGGGTGTCGGGCGTGACCGCGACCCCCTGGTCTGCGAGCTTCTCGATCTCCGCCCTAAGCGCCCAGGGATCGAGCACGACTCCGTTGCCGATGACGGAGAGCGTGCCGCGCACGATTCCGGAGGGCAGGAGCGAGAGCTTGTAGGTCTGGTCGCCCACGACGAGCGTATGGCCCGCATTGTGGCCGCCCTGGAACCGGGCGACGACGTCCGCCCGGCTCGCCAGCCAGTCGACGATCTTGCCCTTCCCCTCGTCGCCCCACTGGACTCCGATGACGGTGACGTTGGCCAAGGCTCGCTCCTAGGTTCAACTCCCCTCCCTGGAAGGGAGGGGTTTGGGGGTGGGTCCGCCGAAGGCGGCCGAAACTCGGACTCGGCAGGAAGGCTCGCTTCGCTCGCCTACCCACCCCTAGCCCCTCCCTTCCAGGGAGGGGAATCAAAACCTCAGAGGCTTCACCGTCTTCACCCCCGGAAGCGCCTGCAGGCGCTGGACCAGCTCCGGCCCGATATGGCCGTCGACGGAGACCAGGGCCACCGCCTCGCCGCCCGCCGCCCGCCGGCCGAGGCTGAAGGTGCCGATATTGACTCCTTCCTCGCCCAGCAGCGTTCCGAGCCGGCCGATGAAGCCGGGCG
>DASVUW010000060.1:0-2612 GCA_036386845.1 Allosphingosinicella sp.
CCAGCCGCGCCGCGCAGTCGGCGGCCATCCTCAGCGCCGCCAGCATCGCCGTCGGCTCCGCTTCGCCGCGCCCCGCAATATCGAAGGCAGTGCCGTGGTCGGGGGAGGTGCGGACGATCGGAAGGCCCAGGGTGATGTTGACGCCTTCGTCGAAATGGAGCGTCTTCAACGGCACCAGCGCCTGATCGTGGTAGAGGCAAAGCGCGGCGTCGTAGGTCGCTCTCATGCGTCCATGGAACATCGTGTCGGGCGCGTGCGGGCCGGTGACCTCCGCGCCCTCCTCGCGAAGCCGATCGATCGCGGGGATGACGATGTCGATCTCTTCCCGCCCGAGCGCTCCGCGTTCGCCGGCATGGGGATTGAGGCCCGCCACGGCCAGCCGGGGTCGCTCGATCCCGAACAGCCGCCGCAGCGCCCGGATCGTGGTCCGTCCCCGCTGGACGATCAGCTCGGTCGTCAGGAGCCCCGGCACATCGCGAAGCGCCACGTGGGTCGTGATCGGAACCGTGCGCAGGGTGGGGCCCGCGAGCATCATCGCGACCATATCGGCCGCGATTCCGCAACGCTCGGCGACGAACTCGGTCTGACCGGGATGGGTGAAGCCGATGGCGTAGAGCTGGGCTTTGGAGACCGGGCCGGTGACAAGCGCGCTGCTCGCGCCCGAGCGGGTCAGCCCGACCGCGAGCTCCAGGGCGTCCAGCGAGTTGCGGGCGCCTTCGAGCGTCGGCTGGCCCGGGCGGGTCTGGCCGGCCGAGTCGATCCGGATGACGGGCAGCGCTCTCGCGAAGCAGCCAGCGGCCTCGTCGGGACCGGCGACGACCTGAAGCGGGCCGCCCCAGACCGCACGCAAAGCTTCCGGTGCGCCCACGGCGAAGAAGGAAGGCACGGAGTCCCCGACTCGCCGCTCCCAGGCCTTGGCCGTGATCTCGGGTCCGATTCCCGCAGGGTCCCCGAGCGCGACGGCCAGCGGCGCGATCAAGGGCGCTTCATCCTAGCGATAGTCGACCACCGCATCGCGCCGGAGGTCGCGAAGGAAGCGCCGGGCGCGAAGGTTGACGCGGTTCTCCGCGATCTGGTTGTAGACCTGCTCGAAGCTGACGTTGGTGGCGGGATCCGGATCGTCGCGGCCGCACAGCACCAATACGCTCACCCGGTCGTCCGACGAGCCGAAGGCTGGCGTGGCCTGGCCGAGGCCGAGTGCCAGAAGGGTCTGCTGCAGCGCCGGCGGAAGCTCGCGCACCTTGATCTGGTCGTTCGTGATGACTTCGGCGCCGATAGGCGCCGCCGCCGCCTCCGCACCGCCGCAGCCGCCCATGGTCTGGGTGGCTCGAAGGAGGGCCTGGACCTTCTCCTCGAAGACGGCCTTCGGGCTTCCCGGCGTGAATTTAACCGTCATCTGCTTGAGGCTGAGTACGGCGTCGCGCGGGTCGGCGGTGAGCACCTGTCTCGTATCGGCGACCTGGACGATCGAGAAGCCTCCCGGAATCGCGATCGGATCGCTGATGCTTCCGACCGGGCTCGACTGGACCACCGCGGCAAGCGCGTCGGGAAGCTGAGCCGAGCGGACCCAGCCGAGGTCGCCACCGACCGCGGCGGTCGACGCTTCGGAGAATTGCCGGGCATAAGCGAGGAACGAGGCTCCGCCGCGCAGCTGCTGAACGATACGGTCGGCATTGGCGCGCGTCGCGGCGGCCGTCTCGGGCGTGGCCGAGAGGAAGATTTCGGAGACCTTGAACTCCTGGGTGCCCTTGGCGGCGTTGAGCCGCTCGATGACCGCCGTCACTTCGTCCTCGCTGATGTTGACGAAGGGCTCGATCTTCCGGCTCTGCAGGCGCGTCCAGGCCATCTCGCCGTGGATCTGCCGCTTCAGGGTATCGGGCGACGCTCCGTTCGCGCGCAGGTAGTTGGCCATCTGGTCGGGCGTCATCTTGAACTGCCCTTGGGCGTAGCGGGCGAAATACTGATCGATCTCGGCTTTGGTGATCTTGATGTCGGACTGCTCGGCAGCCTGGATCTGAAGCACTTCGTCGACGAGGTTGCGAAGCACCTGCTGGCGCAGCCGCGGAAGCTCTTCGGCCGGGATCTCCCCTCCGGCGGCCATCCTGATGATCGCGAGCCGATGGTCGACCTCGGTGCGGGTGATGACGGTGCCGTTGACGATCGCCGTCGCCTTACGAAGATTGGGATCTTCCTCGGTGATGAACTGCGGGTTGGCCGGGATGTTGAGGCTCGCCGATGGAGCCGCCGGCGCGGGCGCGCCGCCGGTCTGAGCGACAGCCGCGGCGGCGGCCAGTGAGCCGGCCAGCATCAGAGCCGCCCCGTGATAAATGCCGAGCTTCATCATTCCTCCAATTAACGCAGGCCTCTAGCCATGCCCGAAACAGGCTGAACCCCAGCTTACGCGACCGTCTTAGCGCCCGAGATTCTTCAAAGCCACCCGGAACTGGAAGGTATTGCCGCGGTCGATGTCGCCGACCCGGTCGTAATCGCGGCGCCAGGTCACCCCGATCTCGAGGCAGTCGTCGTCGTAGCTGATCCCGATCCGGTGCCGGACCGGCTCGTAGCCGTCCGCCTGCGAGAAGGGGCTTTCGCGAGCGTCGGTGAGGTCGATT
>DASVUW010000061.1:0-1852 GCA_036386845.1 Allosphingosinicella sp.
ACTCGTTCATGCTGCGCCCGCCGCTCGGAATCGCAAGCGTCGGCGAATCCTCCTCGTCGGGATCGTCGGGATCGAACTTCGGGTTGGGGACGATGATCTTCGGCCCGAGCTCCTGGAAGCCGAAGCCGCGCACCGATCCGCCGCCGCCCGCATACATGCGCCGCGAAGGTGCAAGCTCGCTGAGCTCCGCGCCGTAGATCGAGCCGAACCGCGCCCGCGCGGCGATCGTGATGCTCTCGCTTGCCGGGAAGTAGGTGCTGCCTTCGATGATGTTGCGGATGTAGGGCTGGCCCGGCTCGCGCAGCGAGGTCTCGGGGTTGATGCGGCCGAGCAGCCGGAAGCCCTTGGTCGGGTCGAGCAGGCTGTTCGAGCGGTCGTAGCCGACCTGGCCGGTCAGCCCTGCGAGGAAGAAGGTGTCGGAGAAATTGAGGTTCGGCTTGCCGATCTGGGCTTCGTTGGTGGCGATGACCTCGAAGCCGGCCGCATAGGTCCAGCGCTTCTGCCAGATCGGAGTCGATTCCCGCGAGACGAGCCCCTGGAGCCGCGCCGTATAGCCCTGGAAGGCGGCATAGTCGCGGCGGCCCGCCTCGATCTGGAGCAGGACGGCGCGGTCGCGCTTGCCCGCGTTGTTGCGCCGGAATGCGAACCGCAGGGCCTGCTCCTGCGTGCCGAGGATCGCGCCGGCGCGAATCGCGCCTTCCGGCTTCAGGAAGTTCCTGTGCTCCCAGCTCGCCTCCGCGCGGAAACCCTCGCCGGTGCTGAAGCCGACATTGCCCGAAAGCGAGCGCGCCGGCCCGGCATCCTGGCGGACGAGGATGTTCACATATTCGGTGCCGTCCTCTGCCAGCTCGCCGGTCCGCACAGGCTCCGCCGAAACAGTGGTGAAGAGGTTGGTGGCAATCATCGCCTCGCGCAGGTCGTCGACCTTGCGATGATCATAGAGCTCGCCGCGGTCGAAGCGCGCCAGCACGCCGACGTGCTTGGGGCCGAAAGCGAGGTCGCCCTCGGTCGTGAAGCCGGCGAAGCGTGAGCGCGGGCCGGTTTCGACCGGGAGCGTATAATCGCCGGTCCTTGTCTCCGGATCGAGCAGCACGTCGCGAAGGCCGACCTCGGCGAACGGATAGCCCTGCTGCGGAAGGCGAAGGCGCACGTTGGCCTCGGCGGCCTCCACGTCGAGGGCGACGATGGGATTGCCCGGCTGGAGCGGCAGCGCCTCGCGGACGAGGCCCGCGGGCTCCGTCTCCGGCCCGTCGATCCTGATCTGGCCGAACTTGTAGCGCGGGCCCGGGATCGTCGAGATGACGACGCGAAGCCGCCCAGGCTCGGGAAGCTGCTCGATCGAGGAGATGGCGGTGGCGTCGTAATAGCCTTCGGAGCGGAGCAGGCGGACGGCGAGCGCCTCGTCCTCCTTCGCCCGCTGCGCGACCATGGAGCCGTTGGTCGCTTCCCCGTCCGCGTCCTCGAGCGCTGAGAGGTCGCGGAAGCGGCCTTCGAGATCGACCTCCTCGAAGCCCTCGAGCTCCAGGGCGTAGCGGACCGGCTCCACCGGGCCGGGCGTATCCTCCGGCGCCTCGGTGCCGGGCTCCGGCGTACTCACATCGAACTCGGCGATCGGCGTCAGCGGCCGGATCAGCTCGGCATCCTCGATCGGGGCGTCGGGGATGATCTCCCCTTCGGCCGTCACCGGCGGGACGTCGTCGACCTCGAAATCCTCGATCGCCTCGAGCGGCCTGCCAAGCTCGGGGTCAAGCGGCGGCAGCGCTTCCTCGAACTGGCTGTCGGGGACGATCGGCTCACTGAGATCGGGGAGCGCGGGCGTGTCCGCAGGAGCGGGCGAGTCAGAAGCGGCGGG
>DASVUW010000062.1:0-2374 GCA_036386845.1 Allosphingosinicella sp.
AGCGGCCATGCCCGGAGCATCGCCAGACGGCTTCCGGCGGTCGCGACCCAGCCGGTGGTGGTGATGCCGGCGCCCCTCACCCGGCTCGCGGAGACCGCGCTCGAGACCCTTCGCGGCGCCCTCAACGCCTTTGCAGGCCGCGACGCCGGCGCCGAGAGCGCGATCCAGGCCGCAAGCGAGCAGGCGGAGGCCGCCTACGACTCGCTCTACCAGTCCTCGATGGCCGCGATGGTCGCGAACCCGCAGGGCAGCGCCTCGGCGGCCAACCTGCTCTTCGCCGCCCAGAGCCTTGCCAAGGTCGCCGGCCATTCCGCGGAGATCGCCCGCCTCGTCCATTTCGCAGCCACCGGCCGGCGGCCGCCGCCCGTCTCAGCCACCGAAAGCGCAGCCCATGCCCTCAGCTAAGACCCGATTGCTCCTGGCCGAGGACGACCCGGCGATGGTCGAGCTCCTCCGCTTCACCTTCGAGAAGGAGGGGTTCGAGGTCGTCGCCACGCCGAGCGGGGAGGAAGCGCTGCTGCTCGCGGCGGAAACCTCGCCCGACATCGTCATCCTCGACTGGATGCTCGAGGAGCTTTCGGGGATCGAGGTCTGCCGCCGGCTCCGGCGCTCGCCCGAATCGGCCAATCTCCCCATCATCATGCTCACCGCGCGCGGCGAGGAATCGGACCGGGTGCGCGGGCTCGAGACGGGCGCCGACGATTACGTCACCAAGCCGTTCAGCCCGCCCGAGCTGATCGCCCGGGTCCGGGCGGTGCTCCGCCGGGTGCGCCCGGCGCTGGCCGGAATGGTGCTCGCCGTCGGCGACCTGGAGCTCGACATGGCGGCCCACAAGGTGCGGCGGGGCGGAACCGCGGTCTCGGTGGGGCCGACGGAGTTCAAGCTGCTTCGCCACTTCCTCGAACATCCCGGCCACGTCTTCTCCCGGGAGCGGCTGCTGGATGCGGTCTGGGGCCGGGACAGCGACATCGAGGCCCGGACCGTGGACGTCTATGTCAGGCGGCTTCGCAGGGCGATCAACACGCCGGGCAAGGAAGATTTGATCCGCACCGTCCGGTCGGCCGGCTACGCCCTCGACGCCGAGGCCTGAGATGGCGCCGAACGCTTCAGGTCGAATCAACGATCACGCAGCCGGAGCGGCCAGAATCCCTCTCCCCGGCGGGGAGAGGGTAGGGAGAGGGGGTTCGGCGGCTCCGGATAGAACTCGGACTCAGTACCCCCTCACCCCAGCCCTCTCCCCGCCGGGGTGAGGGAGTTTAGCGGCGGCGTCCGGCGCTAACCTTTGCGCCGCTTCGCGTCGGCGGCGCTAGCCTTGGCCGCCCTCGCGCGCTTGATCGCTTCGGTCTTGCGCAGGATCTTGGCGGTGACGGCTTCGGGGTCCGCTTCTTTGGGCGGGGGGCCGCCGGCTCGGCCGTGGGTTCGGGCGCGGTGGCGGTAGGCGAGGAGCTGGAGCATCTGGTCCGGGGTCATGGCGGGGAGCGGGGCGGAGGCGGCGTCTTCCTGCCATTCGGGGGGCGCGGGGTCGTTCGGGCGGGCGGCGGAGCGCAGGGCGGCTTCGATCGCGGCCCATTCGAGGCGGAAGGCGCCGAGATCGAGCGCGGCGTCCATCTGCGCGGCGAAATCGGGCTGGGCGCGCTTCGCGTAGAAGCTGGAATGGGCGAAACCCGCCTCGGCCGCGGCGCGGCGGACGTTGGCGGTGGCGGCGAGCGCGACGAAAAAGGCGCGGGCCGCGGCGGGGGTCATGCGGCCGGGAAGCGCCCGGCGGAGCTGGAGGCGGCCGGACTTCAGGCGGACGAGGTGGGGCTCTCCGCCGCGGGTGCGGGTGGGTTTGCGCTCAGGAGTCCGTTCGTCCTGAGCGAAGTCGAAGGGCGACTGCTCTGAGTCTGAGGGTGCGCCCCTCGACTTCGCTCGGGACGAACGAGGCTTGTGCTCTTCGTCGAGTAAGGACACGTCCGCCGCCTCAACAGCCTCCTCCCAGGCGGCGGCGAAGGCGGGGGAGCGGGCGCGGCGCTTGAAGTAGGTGGAGCGGTTGAGGCCGAGGACGTGGCAGGCCAAGCGGGCGTTGCCGGTGCGGGAGAGGGCTTCGAGGAAGCGGGCGTTCTCGCGAAGCTGGCGGGGGGTGAAGGGGCGCATGGGTGGCGGGTCCGGAAGGTGTTCCTGTTATGTTTCATGCGCGGCGCGGGTTTTCAAGGGGTTTGCGAAAGGGGCGCGGGTGCGCTATGGGCGGCGGCTTCCAGCGCTACAGCTTTGGAAAATCGTGCGGGAGGAGGCCTTCGGGCGTCCGTCTGGACCGCTAGACTTGAACCCGGGGGTTGCGCGGACGCGCCTCGCCCGAACTAGAGAGTGACACATGGCTAAGAAGATTACGGGCTAT
>DASVUW010000063.1:0-5636 GCA_036386845.1 Allosphingosinicella sp.
AAGGGTGACAGTATACATTTTCAGAACACCAGCAGTGCAGGTCGCGCTTGCCTCGTTTCCTGCTTTTCAATTTTGACCCAGGCATTCATCTTGAGAGATGAGCGAGCCGCCGCCCGAACCAGCGCCGAGTAGCCGACCTTACCAGCGACCAAGGTACCGATTGAAGAGGCCTGGGAGTCTATACCCGTCTTCGCAGCGAGTTCACTTCGATCGCGGGCTATATGTCCAGACAGCCGTGATATCGGGCGTCTTAAGCACGATGACCGCTTTTTTCGTCAGCAGGACTGTGATCGTTTCATTCTGTGCGAGGACCCGGCCAACGTGGTCTTGCTGTGGAGTCCGGTAGACAAAGCAAGTTTGGCAGTCGTTCTCGATAACGTTTCTGCGAGCGCGATCTTCCTTCACTTCGCCCGAAACCAAGCCCGACACGTAGCCTACCAGAAGCGCCGCGATGGCGGCGAGCAAATAGTGCCTAATCGGGCTGGATCGATAATCACGTATATGAGGGGGGACGGCATCGCCGAAGCGCTTGATGAATCTCGATAGCCATCGGTCAAGCAGAAGGGGTACCCCTATGACGAAGGCTACGAAAGTCAGTCCAGCGAGAAGAGGCAAATAGCCGCGAGCGAGTGTGTTCTGGATGGGCTCGGGAACGATACTCGCTGAGATGCCGAATTTCTTCAGGAGCGTGTTTCGCTCCGTCCATCCCGCGAGATACATCATACCCGTGAGCGCTAGCGTCGCCGGGCCCACGACAGAGCCCATCCAGGGAAGGGATAGTAAGGAACGGGCTAGAACCGGATCGTCAGGCGGACGGTGGTCCGAACCATCATTCTTAATTGGGATAGTCACCTCACCCTCCCTCCGGACCGGGGAGTCCGGCGAGCCGGCTAACCTGATCATCAATGACCAGCGCTTGTCAAACTTCGGGGTGGGCTCGGTGGGCCGGCTCGGTGACCCGTCACTAGTGACAGTCACCGTTGCGGCCCAAAAATGTATACTGTCCCCAATTTACCAGGGGGTCGACCCCTGCCGGTCGCGCGGCGGCTTCGTCGCGTCAGCTAAGTGCTAGTACGCAGGATTTTCCCTCGGTACCAGGCACCTGCTGTTCCATGCTGCTTGCCAGTCCAAGCGGCCATTGCGTCCGCGATCATGGCGCTTCGTTCCGCGATTGGGGCATGGCTGCGGTTCGTAGTCTAGCTGGGATATGGTCCTCGATTATCCCGAGGGAGGGTATCACTACTGCCTCAGGATCACTGCTCGACTTTCCGGATGATCTCGCCAGTCTCGACGATCTCGAACGTGTCGGACTCCTTGGGGCTTCCATCGCGGCCGTCGAGGAGCTGCGCGTCCATCGCCCCCGTTAGGCACTGGACCCGGCCGGATAGCGGCAAAAAGGCCGTGTTTTCAGGCCTTGCCGCCCTGGCGGAAATCGCGGGTGGCGGGCTTCGAAACCGAGTTCGCGCGGGCGGGCGGGGCCAAAGAAAAGGCCGCCGGCTCGAATGAGCAAGCGGCCTTTCCGAAATCGGATTGCAAAAGCTCAGGCTTCGGTCGTCTCGTCGCCTTCGCCCGCTTCGCCGGCGCCGGCATCCGCCGCAGGGGCATCGTCCGCCCGGATCTCGCCCGGCTCGGCGTTCGGATCGTAATCCTCGGTGAAGCCGGCCGTGTCCTTCTCGAACATGTCGGCCATCACGTCCACGCCCTGCGCCTGCAGCTCGGCCTCTTCGGGCGAGCGGGCGACGTTGACCTTGATGGTCACCGACACCTCCGGGTGAAGCGCGATCCGCACCTCCTGCATTCCGATCGCCTTGATCGGACGGTCGAGGACGATCTGGTTCTTGGCGATCTTGTGGCCTTCGGTTTCGAGCAATTCGGCAAGATCCCGGGCCGAGACCGAGCCGTAGAGCTGGCCGGTGTTCGACGCCTGGCGGATGAGCTGGACGGTGATCCCGTCAATGCCCTTGGAATCCGCTTCGGCGGCGGAGCGGCGCTCGGCGTTGGTCGCCTCGATCCGCTCGCGGTTGCTTTCGAAGACCTTGCGGTTCGATTCGTTCGCGCGGAGCGCCTTGCCGTTGGGAAGGAGGAAGTTGCGGGCATAGCCGTTCTTCACCTTCACCACGTCGCCGATCGCGCCGAGCTTCTCGATCCTCTCGAGGAGAATGACTTCCATTGCCTCGGCTCCTTATTTCACGACGTAGGGGAGAAGGCCGAGATGGCGGGCGCGCTTGATCGCGGTGGCCAGCTCGCGCTGCTTCTTGCCGGAGACGGCAGTGATGCGGCTGGGGACGATCTTGCCGCGCTCGGAGACGAAGCCCTGGAGGAGCCGGACGTCCTTATAGTCGATGACGGGAGCTTCCTTGCCCGAGAAGGGGCAGCTCTTGCGGCGGCGGAAAAATGGGCGTGCCATGTTGCTGGTCCTTTCTCGTTACGCGTCGGCGAAGTCGGGGCGGGGCGCGCGGTCGCCGCGATCCCGGTCGCGGCCGCCGCGATCCCCGCGATCCCCACGATCGCCGCGGTCACCGCGTTCGCGATCGCGTTCGCCGCGGCGCATCATCGCCGAGGGGCCCTGCTCGTGAGCGTCGACTCGAACCGTCATGTAGCGGATCACGTCTTCGTTGATCTGGGTCTGGCGCTCGAGCTCGGCGACGGCCGGGGCGGGCGCGTCGAAATCGAGCATCACGTAATGGCCTTTCCGGTTCTTGGCGATCCGGTAGGCGAGGCTGCGAAGGCCCCAGGTCTCGGTCTTGACGACCTTGCCGCCGGCGGCTTCGATGATGCTGGTGGCGGTTTCCGCCAGCGCGTCGACCTGGGCCTGGGCCAGGTCCTGACGCGCGATGAACACATGCTCGTAAAGCGGCATGGCTGCGCTGTTCCTTGTCTTTGGCCGATCGCTGACGCCGCCCAATGCGGACGCCCCTCCGGCTTTCGTCTAAAAAGCTGACCGGGGCTGAAGGCATGGCCTTCGCCCCGGACTGCGGCGCATGTGGCTCAAGATGCGCCGAAAAGCAACCCCCGCTTGCCTTTCCCGCACCCGCTGGCCTAGCAGCCGCGGACGTCAACCGTCATTGCGAGCGAAGCGAACAATCCAGCCGCTCAGCCTTCCGCGCCTGGATTGCTTCGTCGCTTCGCTCCTCGCAATGACGAAGGAGAGATATGATGCGCGCATTCATCTTCCCGGGTCAGGGGAGCCAGTCGGTCGGCATGGGCAGAGCGCTCGCCGAGGCGAGCAACGTCGCCCGCCATCTGTTCCAGGAGGTGGACGAGGCGCTGAGCCAGAAGCTGTTCCGGCTGATGGCGGAGGGGCCCCAGGACGAACTTACCCTGACCGAGAACGCCCAGCCCGCCATCATGGCCAATGCGGTGGCGACGCTCAGGGTCTCGGGCATCTCGCTGGATAAAGCGGATTTCGTCGCCGGCCACAGCCTCGGCGAATATAGCGCGCTCTGCGCCGCGGGAAGCTTCGACGTCCCGACCGCCGCCCGACTGCTCAAGCTTCGCGGCCAGGCGATGCAGCGCGCGGTGCCGGTGGGGGAGGGGGCGATGGCCGCCGTGCTCGGCGCCAGCGTCGAGATCGCCCGGGCGATCGCCGAAGCGGCGGCGCAGGGCGAGATCTGCACCGTCGCCAACGACAACGACCCCTCGCAGGTCGTCATCTCCGGCCATCGCGGCGCCGTCGAGCGGGCTTTGGGTCTCGCCAAGGAGCATGGCGCCAAGCGGGCGATCCTCCTCCCGGTCTCGGCGCCGTTCCACTCGCCGCTGATGGAGCCTGCCGCGCGCGAGATGGAGCAGGCCCTTGCGGAGGTCGGAATCGACGAGCCGACGGTCCCGCTCTATGCCAACGTGACGGCCGCGCCGGTCGAAGAGCCGGACGAGATCCGGCGCCTCCTCGTCGAGCAGGTGACGGGAATGGTCCGCTGGCGCGAGAGCGTCGCCGCCATGGCCGAGGCCGGGGTCGACCATTTCGTCGAGTTCGGAGGCAAGGTCCTCGGCCCCATGGTCAAGCGCATCGCCCCGGAAGTGAACGTGACCAGCGTCGTCACGATGGAGGACATCGAAGCGCTGGTGAAGGAAGTTTAGGTTCACGCGGAGGCGCGGAGGCGCGGAGAAGTGAAGGATCTGGAGGCGGTCAGCGGCGACGTAATCGACGTAGCGATTCGGCTGCATCGTGCGTTGGGTCCCGGTCTCTTGGAGAGTGTCTATGAGATGCTTCTCGCCAGCAAGCTGGCGAGCAACGGTCATCGCGTCGCTCGCCAGCAGCTCGTAGATATCGAATTTGAGAATGTTCGGATCGACGGAGCCTTCCGTATCGATCTGCTCGTCGATGACTGCCTGTTGGTCGAGGTGAAATCGGTCGAACGCTTGTCGCCCGTTCACGGCAAACAGCTCCTCACCTACCTTCGGCTGACGAAACAGCCGGTCGGGCTTCTAATCAATTTTGGAGGCGAGACGTTGAAGGAAGGGCTGAAGCGGGTCGTCAACGATTACCGTCCCTCCGCGCCTCCGCGCCTCCGCGTGAACAAAAATCAATGGAGCACATAATGTTCGACCTTTCAGGAATGACGGCACTGGTGACCGGAGCGTCCGGCGGGATCGGTTCGGCGATCGCGGAGGCGCTGGCGGGGCAGGGGGCGCGGCTTGCCGTCTCCGGTTCCAATCTCGAGAAGCTCGAGGCCTTCCGTGCGGGGCTCGGCGGCGACCATGTCGCACTCCCCGCCAATCTCTCCGACCCCGCGGCAGTGGACGCTCTCGTGCCGCAGGCGGTGGAGGCGCTGGGCGGCAAGCTCGACATCCTGGTCAACAATGCCGGAGTGACCCGCGACAACCTCGCCATGCGGATGAAGGACGAGGAATGGTCCGACGTCATCCGGATCAATCTCGAAGCCGCCTTCCGTCTCGCCCGGGCGGCGTTGAAGCCGATGATGCGCGCCCGGCACGGGCGCATCATATCCGTCACCTCGGTCGTCGGCGCCACCGGCAATCCGGGCCAGGCCAATTACGCGGCGTCGAAGGCCGGCCTGGTCGGAATGTCTAAAGCCATCGCCCAGGAGGTTGCGAGCCGCAACATAACGGTCAATTGCATCGCTCCCGGATTCATCCGGTCGGCGATGACCGAAGCTTTGCCCGACGCCCAGAAAGAGGCGCTGCTCGGCCGGATCCCCGCCGGCAAGCTGGGCGAGGGGAACGACGTGGCGGCCGCCGCCGTTTACCTCGCCAGCCGGGAAGCGGGCTACGTCACGGGGCAGACCCTGCACGTCAACGGCGGAATGGCGATGCTGTAACGGAGCAGGAATGATCCGTTTCAGTTGCCGCCCCTTGCCAGCCCCCGCAGGGAGCGGCTAGGGCTTCGCAAAACCAAGACCTAGGGAAGAAGGGCACACACATGAGCGAGACGTCCGATCGCGTGAAGAAAATCGTCGTCGAGCATCTCGGCGTCGAAGCCGAGAAGGTCACCGAGGAAGCCAGCTTCATCGACGATCTCGGCGCCGACAGCCTGGACATCGTCGAGCTTGTCATGGCCTTCGAGGAGGAGTTCGGGGTCGAGATCCCGGACGACGCGGCGGAGAAGATCAGCACCGTCAACGACGCCATCGCCTATATCGAGGCCCACAAGGCCTGACGGCCTCCCCGCCGGCCCG
>DASVUW010000064.1:0-9977 GCA_036386845.1 Allosphingosinicella sp.
ACAATCAGCCCTCTCCCTTCAGGGGAGAGGGCGGGCGCGAAGCGCCGGGTGAGGGCCTCGAACAACCCCTCACCCGCCTCGCTTCGCTCGGCACCCTCTCCCCTCCAGGGAGAGGGGTAGGAATTAGGAAAGAGGGCTGAGACCCATGAACGAACTGACCCATTTCGCCAACCCGGTCGCCAAGCCGGAGACGTTCGACCAGATCAAGATCGGTATCGCTTCTCCCGAACGCATCCGTTCCTGGTCCTTCGGCGAGATCAAGAAGCCCGAGACCATCAACTACCGCACGTTCAAGCCCGAGCGCGATGGCCTGTTCTGCGCGCGCATCTTCGGTCCGATCAAGGATTACGAGTGCCTGTGCGGCAAGTACAAGCGCATGAAGTACAAGGGCATCGTCTGCGAGAAGTGCGGAGTCGAGGTCACCGTCTCCAAGGTCCGCCGCGAGCGCATGGGCCATATCGAGCTCGCCGCGCCCGTCGCCCACATCTGGTTCCTGAAGTCGCTGCCCTCGCGCATCGGCCTTCTGCTCGACATGCAGCTCAAGCAGCTCGAGCGGATCCTCTATTTCGAGAGCTACGTCGTCGTGGAGCCGGGCCTGACCCCGCTCGAGAAGTACCAGCTGCTGACCGAGGACGAGCTCCTCTCCGCCCAGGACGAATATGGCGAGGACGCCTTCTCGGCCGGGATCGGCGCCGAGGCGGTCAAGCAGATGCTGATCGACCTCGACCTTGAGGGCGAGCGCGAAGTGCTGCTCAAGGACCTGGCCGAGACCAAGTCGGAATTGAAGCCCAAGAAGATCATCAAGCGGCTGAAGGTCGTCGAATCCTTCCTCGAGTCCGGTAACCGGCCCGAGTGGATGATCCTCGACGTCGTCCCCGTCATCCCGCCCGAGCTTCGCCCGCTCGTGCCGCTCGACGGCGGCCGCTTCGCGACCTCGGACCTGAACGACCTCTATCGCCGGGTCATCAACCGCAACAACCGCCTCAAGCGTCTGATGGAGCTTCGCGCGCCGGACATCATCGTCCGCAACGAGAAGCGGATGCTCCAGGAGGCGGTCGACGCCCTGTTCGACAACGGCCGCCGCGGCCGCACGATCACCGGCGCCAACAAGCGTCCGCTCAAGTCGCTGTCCGACATGCTCAAGGGCAAGCAGGGCCGCTTCCGCCAGAATCTGCTCGGCAAGCGGGTCGACTATTCGGGCCGTTCGGTCATCGTCACCGGTCCGGAGCTCAAGCTCCACCAGTGCGGCCTGCCGAAGAAGATGGCGCTCGAGCTGTTCAAGCCGTTCATCTACTCGCGCCTCGACGCCAAGGGTCTCTCCATGACCCTCAAGCAGGCGAAGAAGTGGGTCGAGAAAGAGCGCAAGGAAGTCTGGGACATCCTCGATGAGGTGATCCGCGAGCATCCGGTTCTCCTGAACCGCGCCCCGACTCTCCACCGCCTGGGCATCCAGGCCTTCGAGCCGGTGCTGATCGAGGGCAAAGCGATCCAGCTCCATCCGCTGGTCTGCGCCGCGTTCAACGCCGACTTCGACGGCGACCAGATGGCCGTGCACGTTCCCCTGAGCCTCGAGGCCCAGCTCGAAGCGCGCGTGCTGATGATGTCGACCAACAACATCCTCTCGCCCGCCAACGGCAAGCCGATCATCGTTCCTTCGCAGGACATGGTCCTAGGCCTCTACTACCTGTCGCTTGAGCGCGAAGGCGAGCCGGGCGAGGGCATGATGATATCCGACATGTCGGAGGTCCATCAGGCATTGAATGCCGGCGCCGTCACCCTGCACACCAAGATCGTCAGCCGCGTTCCGCAGACGGACGAGCAGGGCAAGCAGTATATGAAGCGGTTCGAGACGACCCCGGGCCGGATGCTGCTCGGCGAGACTCTCCCGAAGAGCCACAAGGTGCCGTTCGAGACGGTCAACCGCCTCCTGACCAAGAAGGAGATCGGGGACGTCATCGACGTCGTCTATCGCCACACCGGCCAGAAGGAGACGGTGCTGTTCGCCGACGCCATCATGGGGCTCGGCTTCCGCCACGCCTTCAAGGCCGGGATCTCGTTCGGCAAGGACGACATGATCATCCCCGAGGAGAAGATCGGCCTCGTCGAGGACGCCCGCAACACCGTCAAGGATTACGAGCAGCAGTATCAGGACGGCCTCATCACCCAGCAGGAGAAGTACAACAAGGTCATCGACGCCTGGTCGAGCTGCGGCGACAAGGTCGCCAACGCGATGATGGACAAGCTCAAGGCGCAGCCGAAGGGCGAGGATGGGCGAATGGCGCCGATCAACTCCATCTACATGATGGCCCATTCCGGCGCCCGCGGCAGCCAGGCCCAGATGAAGCAGCTCGCCGGAATGCGCGGCCTCATGGCCAAGCCGTCGGGCGAGATCATCGAGACCCCGATCATCTCGAACTTCAAGGAAGGCCTGACCGTCCTTGAATATTTCAACTCCACCCACGGCGCCCGCAAGGGCCTCGCGGACACGGCGTTGAAGACGGCCAACTCCGGCTACCTCACCCGCCGTCTCGTCGACGTGTCGCAGGATTGCGTCATCGTCGAGGAGGATTGCGGGACTGAGAACGCGCTCGAGATGCGGGCGATCGTCCAGGGCGGAGCGGTCATCGCCTCGCTGGGCGACCGGATCCTCGGCCGTACCCCGGCGGAGGACATCGTCGACGGCAAGTCGGGTGACGTCATCGCCAAGGAAGGCCTGCTGATCGACGAGCCTCAGGCGCTCCGGATCGACGAGATCGGGGTCCAGGCGGTTCGAATCCGTTCGCCTCTCGTCTGCGAAAGCGAGCATGGCGTCTGCGGCAAATGCTACGGGCGCGATCTCGCCCGCGGTACTCCGGTCAATATCGGCGAGGCGGTCGGGGTGATCGCGGCCCAGTCGATCGGCGAGCCGGGCACTCAGCTCACGATGCGGACCTTCCACATCGGCGGCGCCGCCCAGCTCAACGAGACCTCCAGCCTCGAAGCCTCGGTGGACGGGACGATCGAGCTTCGCGACCTTCCGGCGATCATGGATCCGCGCGGACGCCGGATCGCCATGTCGCGCTCGGGCGAGCTTGCCATCGTCGACATGGACGGCCGCGAGCGGGCATCCCACCGTATCCCCTACGGCGCCCACCTGCTGGCCGACCACGGCCATATCGTCTCGAAGGGCGAGCGGATCGCCGAGTGGGATCCGTTCATGATGCCGGTCATCACCGAGAAGGGCGGAATCGTGAAGTTCCAGGATCTGGTCGAGGGCAAGACGCTCACCGAGCAGACCGACGAAGCGACCGGTATCGCCCAGCGCGTGGTCACCGAATATCGCGGCTCGGCCCGGACCAAGGAGGATCTGCGTCCGCGCATCACCCTCCTCGACGAGCAGAGCGGCGAGGCGGCCCGCTACATGCTTGCTCCCGGCGCGATGCTCTCGGTCGAGGAGGGCCAGCGGGTCGAGGGCGGCGAGGTCCTCGCCCGAGTCTCGCGCGAGGCGGCCAAGACGCGCGACATCACCGGCGGTCTTCCGCGGGTGGCGGAGCTGTTCGAAGCGCGGAAGCCCAAGGAGAATGCGATCATCGCCAAGGTCTCGGGCCGCGTCGCCTTCGGCAAGGACTATAAGGCCAAGCGCAAGATCGCGATCATCCCCGAGGATGGGGGCGAGCCGGTCGAGTATCTGGTGCCGAAGTCGAAGGTCATCGACGTGCAGGAAGGCGATTTCGTCAAGCGCGGCGACAACCTCATCGGCGGCTCCCCGGATCCGCACGACATCCTGGAAGTTCTGGGCGTCGTTGCCCTGGCTGAGTATCTCGTCTCGGAGATCCAGGAGGTCTACCGTCTGCAGGGCGTTAAGATCAACGACAAGCATATCGAGGTGATTGTCCGCCAGATGCTCCAGAAGGTCGAGATCACGGAGAGCGGGGATTCCACCCTTCTCGCCGGCGAGCAGATCGACCTCCAGGAGATGAACGAGATCAACGCCAAGCTGAAGCAGGGCAAGAAGCGCCTCGCCGAAGGCAAGCCGGTTCTCCTCGGGATCACCAAGGCGTCGCTCCAGACCCGAAGCTTCATCTCGGCCGCCTCTTTCCAGGAGACGACCCGGGTTCTCACCGAAGCTTCGGTCCAGGGCAAGATCGACACGCTCGACGGCCTCAAGGAGAATGTCATCGTTGGCCGCCTCATCCCGGCGGGTACCGGCGCGGGCATGAACCGGATGCGGATCGCGGCGACCAGCCGCGACGTCGCTCTCCGAGCCCAGCACCGCAAGCTGCAGGAGTCGCTGGTCGCGGCCAATTCGGCGGCGGAAGAGCATGCCGCCGAGCTCGCCCAGGGCCCCGAAGCGGCGATCGGCGACGATCCGCTCGCGGCGGTCACCCCGAGCGGCCACGGCACAGACGCCGACGCCGGCGAGTATCTGCAGAACTGAGGTCTCGTCGCCCCAGCGCAGGCTGGGGCCCCGTGGGGTGAAGAGCGCCAGTGCCTTTCACCCGCTGGGATCCCGGCCTTCGCCGGGATGACGCTAGAGTAAGGGGCGCCCCGTCGGAGAGATCCGGCGGGGCGTTTTCTTTCCCCGCCCTTCCCTTGCAGGGACGGGAGGGGAGCATTACGCCTCGCCCGGCATTCATGAATTTGCGGAGCGCGACATGCACAATCGGATCGGTCCCAAGCTCCTCGCGGCGGTAGCGATCGCCGTCCTCACCGCCCGCGATCCGGCCGCGAAAGGCGAGTAGTTGGACGCACGGGACGCCTTCGCGCTGCTTCTGGTCGCTCTGATGATCCTGCCCGCGGTCGCGGTGGCGGGCTACCGCTACAGACGGGCGCTCAGGGAGCGGGACAGGCATAAGAACGCCCCTCCCTGAGAGTAATTCACTCGTTCATGGCCCCCGGAACGTGGCTCCATCCAAGAGGTTCTAGCGACAGGAGGCTCAGATGGCGGACTTCGCCGCCGGACGCGAGAAGATGGTCCGGGAGCAGATCGCCGGACGCGGCATCCAGGGGGAGCGGCTTCTCGACGCCTTCCGGGCGGTGCCGCGCGAGCTGTTCGTCCCCGATGAGGTGCGCGGCTTCGCCTACGAGGACGGACCGCTTCCGATCGAAGCCGGGCAGACCATCTCGCAGCCCTATATCGTCGCTCTGATGATCTCGGCGGCCGCAATCGCGCCCGGCGACAGGGTGCTCGAGATCGGGGCCGGCTCCGGCTACGCGGCGGCGGTGATGAGCCGGCTTGCATGCGAGGTGATCGCCGTCGAGCGCCACCCCGAGCTTGCGGAGCTGGCGCGCGAGCGGATCGAGCGGCTCGGCTCCGGCAATGTCCGGATCCTCGAAGGCGACGGCACCGGCGGGCTGCCCTCCGAGGCGCCGTTCGAGGCGATATTGTGCGCGGCGAGCGGAAGCCACGTTCCCGAGGCGCTTCGCCGCCAGCTCTGCGTCGGGGGCATTTTGGTGATGCCGCTGGGCCCTCCGGACGGCGTCCAGAAACTGGTCAAGGTCACCCGCCGGGGCGACGATCTGTTCGAGCAGGAGGATCTCGGCCCGGTCCGGTTCGTCCCATTGATCGGAGCCCATGGCTGGGCCGACCCGCGAGGAGAGTGAAGATGTCCGTGCCAGAGCTGATCGCCGCCGCCGCCGAGAGCCTGCCGGAGCTGGACGACCCCGCGTTCGGCGAGGCTTTCGACCGGTTTGCGGACGCCCGGGTCGTCCTGCTCGGGGAGTCGAGCCACGGCACGTCCGAATTCTACCGCGCGAGGGCCGCGATCACCCGGCGCCTGGTCGAACGGCACGGCTTCTCAATCGTCGCGGTCGAGGCCGACTGGCCGGACGCGGCGAGCATCGACCGCTACGTCCGCCACCGTCCGCACTGCGAGGGCGAGGAGGCGGCCTTCGAGCGCTTCCCGACCTGGATGTGGCGAAACACCGACGTGGACTCCTTCGTGGCCTGGCTGAGGAACCACAATCGCGGCCGTGCCCATGAGGAGATGACCGGCTTCTACGGCCTCGACCTGTACAATCTCGGCGCTTCGATCCGGGCGGTGATCGACTTCCTCCAAGAGGCCGATCCCGAAGCGGCAAGGCTGGCGCGAGAGCGCTACGGCTGCCTCCGGCCCTGGGCTCACGACCCCGCCGCCTACGGCCGAATGGCGGTCACCCAGGGCTTCGCCTTCTGCGAGACCGGCGCAGTCGAGATGCTGAGGGACCTGATGAAGCGGCGCATGGACTGCCTCAGCCCCGAATGCGACAAATGGCTGGACGCCGCCGCAAACGCCCGGCTCATCAAGAACGCGGAAGCCTATTACCGGGTCATGTATTACGGCTCTGCCGAGAGCTGGAATCTGCGCGACACCCACATGTTCGAGACCTTGTGCCAGCTGCTCGAGGCGAAGGGGCCGGACTCGAAGGCGGTGGTCTGGGCCCATAACAGCCATATCGGCAACGCCGCCCATACCGAGATGGGCCAGGTCCGCGAGGAGCTCAACATCGGCCAGCTCGTCAAGGAGCGGTTCGGCGACGAGGCTAGGCTGATCGGCTTCGGAACTCACACGGGCACGGTGGCCGCGGCCACGGACTGGGACGAGCCGATGGAAGTGAAGACCGTGCGGCCCTCGCTCCCCGAAAGCTACGAGCGCCTCTGCCACGACAGCGGCGTCCCCCGCTTCCTTCTCGACCTACGCGAGGGCGTCGCCGACGGTTCGCTCGTCGAGGCCCTGCTCGAGCCCCGGTTGGAGCGCTTCATCGGGGTCATCTACCGGCCCGAGACCGAGCGCTGGAGCCATTATACCCAGGCCGTCCTTCCCAACCAGTTCGACGCCTGGGTCTGGTTCGACGAAACGGAGGCGGTGACTCCGCTCGGCGAGGAGCCTCGGAGCGGCGAGGACGAAACCTATCCGTTCGGGCTTTAATCCTCCCCATCGTCAGATGGGGAGGGGGACCAGGCGAAGCCTGGTGGAGGGGTACATGGCGCAGGCTTCTGCCAATCACCCCTCCACCACCCTTCGGGTGGTCCCCCTCCCCATGCTTCGCATGGGGAGGATTATGGGCTTACAATCCGTCCCTCCGCCCCCCAAGTGGCGTCGATGAATCCCGACCTCGCAATCCTCTACGAGCACCCGACCTGGTTCGAGCCCCTCTTCGCGGCGCTCGACGGGCGCAGGGTGCGATATGAAGCCATCCGCCTCTCCGACCACGGCTTCGACCCCGCCTCGACCGAAACGCCCGCTCCCGTCGTTCTGAGCCGGGTCGCCATGTCCAGCTTCCTCAGGGAAACAGAGCATGGGATATTCTACGCCGAGGCGCTGCTCGCCCACTGGACGGCAAACGGCGCCCGGGTGCTGAACGGAGCCGACACGATCGCGGTCGACAGCTCGAAAGCACGCCAGCTGTCGCTCATCTCCCGCCTAGGCTACCGGGTGCCGGAGACCCGGGTCGTCCATCGCCGCGAGGATCTCCTGCCCGCCGCGAGGGCGATGCGCTGGCCGCTCCTCGTCAAGGCGAATATCGGCGGCTCCGGCGCCGGGATCGTCCGCTACGGCAACGAGGACGAACTGCGCGCCTCGGTCGCCGACGGGACCGTGCCCGAAAGCGTCGATTCCGTCCTTCTCGTCCAGGACTACGCACCGGCGCGGGGCGGAGCGATCACCCGGGTCGAGACTTTGGGCGGCAAGTTCCTCTACGCCATCGAGGTCGAGAGCGGCGGAGACAATTTCGACCTGTGCCCGGCCGACGCCTGCCTGGCTCAGCCGGGCCGGTCGGCGATCCGGATGACGGCGGTCACTCCGCCGCCCGAGCTGATCGAGGCTTCGGAGCGCATCGCCCAGGCCGTCGGGCTCGACGTCGGCGGGGTCGAATATCTGATCGACGACCGCGACGGCAGCGCCCGCTTCTACGACGTCAACGCCTTGTCCAATTTCATCGCGAAGCCTCTGGACGTGCTCGGCTGGGACCCGCACGAGCGGCTCGTCGATTATCTCGAAGCGGCAATCCGGGAGGCCAGATAATATGCGGTTCGGTTACTGGATGCCGGTCTTCGGCGGCTGGCTTCGCAACGTCGAGGGCGAGGGGATGGAGGCGAGCTGGGACTATGTCCGCCGGCTCACGGTCCGAAGCGAGGAGACGGGCTGGGATCTGAGCCTTATCGCCGAGCTCAACCTCAACGACATCAAGGGGGTCGAGGCGCCGGCCCTCGACGCCTGGTCGACGGCGGCGGCGCTCGCCGCGGTGACGGAGCGGATCGAGCTGATGGTCGCCGTCCGGCCCAATTTCCACCAGCCGGCTTTGTTCGCCAAACAGGCGGCGAACATCGACAATATCAGCGGCGGGCGGCTTTCCCTCAACGTCGTCTCGTCCTGGTGGGCCGACGAAGCGACCCAATATGGCCTTCAGTTCGATCAGCATGACGATCGCTACGGGCGGACCAGCGAATGGCTCGACGTGGTCGACGGGCTGTGGACGCAGAAGCGCTTCACCTACGAGGGCGAGCGCTACCGGCTGAAGGACGCGATCTGCGAGCCCAAGCCGGTGAGCAGCCCCCGGCCGACAATCTATGCCGGCGGCGAGAGCGAGGCGGCCAAGTCGATGATCGCCGCGCAGTGCGACGCCTATGT
This sequence comes from Allosphingosinicella sp., assembly GCA_036386845.1. GTDB lineage: Bacteria > Pseudomonadota > Alphaproteobacteria > Sphingomonadales > Sphingomonadaceae > Allosphingosinicella. The sequence continues at coordinate 8,589 of DASVUW010000064.1, forward strand.
GATGCACGGCGACCCGGTCGAGTCGGTGGCTCCCAAGATCGCCGACATGGCAGCCCGGCGCGAGCGGGCGGGAGCGCCGCCGATGCGGTACGGAATGGCCGCTTATGCCATCGTCCGCGACAGCGAGGCCGAGGCGAAGCGGGAGCTGGAGCGGATCACAGCCCTGCCGCCCCAGCCTCCCAGGGGCTTCGACAATTTCGACCAGTGGCTGTCGGGCACCCAGCTCGAGCGCGAATTGAAGCTTCAGGAATATTCGGTCTCGAACCGGGGGTTGAGGCCCAACCTCGTGGGCACGCCCGAGCAATTGCGCGAGCGGATCGAGGAATATGAAGCGGCCGGGCTCGACCTGCTGCTGCTCCAGATGAGTCCGCAGGCGGAGGAGATGGACCGCTTCGCCGAGCAGGTGATCGGGCCGATGAAGAGGGACATTCGGCGGTGACTTCGTCATCCCGGCGAAAGCCGGGATCTCGGGGAGACCCGCCGAGACTTCTTGTCCTGAGATCCGGGCTTTCGCCGGGATGACCTATCATTGCGACGGCCACCGAGGAGACACCGAATGACGGGCGAAGTCAGGAACAACGAGGCGGGGAGCCGGTACGAACTGGAGGTGGAAGGTGAGCTCGCGCTCGCCGCCTACCGGCTCTCGGACGACCGGATCACCTTCACCCATACCGAGGTGCCCGATGCTCTTGAGGGGCGGGGAATCGGCTCGAAGCTGGTCAAGGCGGCGCTCGATGACGTCCGGACCAAGGGGCTGAAGGTGGTGCCGGCCTGCGCCTTCGTGAAGCATTATATCGAGAAGCACCCGGAGGAGCAGGACCTGCTGGCCTGACGGGTAATAATCCTCCCCTGCATTTGCAGGGGAGGGGGACCATGCGAAGCATGGTGGAGGGGCCTTTCCGACTCCGAAGTACCCCTCCACCGCGCTTCGCGCGGGTCCCCCTCCCCGGCAAATGCCGGGGAGGAATTCTTGTCAAAAGCTCGACCGCACCCCCATCACGAGGCTCTTCGTCTCCGGGTCCTCGCCCTCCTCGCGGGTCATCCGACCCGTTCGGCCGAGATCCCGCGACCAGCTGAGGCCGATATAAGGCGCGAACGCCTCCTTGATCTCGTAGCGAAGGCGAAGCCCCGCTTCGGCATAGCCGAGGCCGCGGCCCAGCCCCAGCTCGGGCACGTCCTCGCCATAATAGTCCAGCTCCGCGCTGGGCTGGAGCACCAGGTCTCCGACGAGCGGCTGGTTGTAATAGCCCGCGAGCCGGGCGCTCAGCTCGCCCTTGTGGGAAAGATAGCCGAAGGCGCCCAGCCACAAGGCCTCGCCGTCATCATACTGGGCGGCCAGAACGCCGTAGCCGCGGCGGGGGCGAGGCTGGACGTCGTAGCGCACTCCCG
>DASVUW010000065.1:0-25456 GCA_036386845.1 Allosphingosinicella sp.
CGAGCTGGGCGCCGAGATCGCAACCCGGACCGAATTGCTCTCGGCCCGCCGCGAAGGGGAGGTCTGGATTGCCGAGCTTTCCGGCGGGCGACGGGTCGCGGCCGGGGCGATCGTCAACGCCGCCGGCCCCTGGGTCGCGGAGGTGCTGGGGCAGCGCCTCGCCGAGACCAGCGCCAGCCGGGTCCGGCTGGTCAAGGGCAGCCATATCGTCGTGCCGGCCCTCTGGGAGGGCGACCAGGCCTATATCCTGCAGCAGGCCGACGGGCGGGTCGTCTTCGCCCTCCCCTTCAAGGGCGAATTCACGCTCATCGGAACCACCGACATACCGGTCGAACATGCGGAAGACGCCGTCATCTCACCGGAGGAAACCCGGTATCTGTGCGAGGCGGCCGGTCGCTACTTCACCCGCAAGGTCGTCCCTTCCGACATCGTCTGGAGCTATTCCGGAGTCCGAGCCCTCTGGGACGACGGCGCCGCGGACGCCAAATCCGTCACCCGCGACTATCGGCTGGAGCTCGATCCCGACCCGGGGCCGAAGCTGCTCTCCGTCTTCGGCGGCAAGATCACCACCGCACGGGCGCTCGCCCGCGAAGCGCTCGACCGGCTCGGCATCGAGGGTCGCCGCTCGACCTCCCACGCCTTCCTCCCCGGCGGGGACGTCTATCCCGATTTCCTGGACTGGCTCGAGCGCCTGGGAGAGTGGATGCCCGCGCCCCTCGTCGCGCGCCTGTCCGGAGCCTACGGCACCCGCCTCAGGGACATGATCGGCGAGACCGGCAGCACCGCGGCCCTCGGCCGCCACTTCGGCGCCGGGCTCTACGAGCGGGAGCTCGCCTGGCTCAGGGACCGGGAGTTCGCCCGCACCGCCGAGGACGTGCTGTGGCGGCGGACCAAGCTCGGGCTGGTGATGGGCGTAGAGGAGAAGCGCCGCGTGGAAGATTGGTTCGCCTCATCCCGTCGCCCCAGCGAAGGCTGGGGCCCCCGCGGGTGAAAGACGCCAGCGGTCTTCACCCCACGGGATCCCAGCCTTCGCTGGGATGACGCTGGGGCGACGGGTCAAGGCCCCTCGTGAAGCGGGTCCGTCCCGTGCTCGGGGACCTCGTCAAGCTCGCGCTTGCTCTGCTCCGCCTGCTCGTCGATCCCTTCGTCGCCCGAGGGAAGGTTCTTCTCGTCGCCGCCCATAATCGTCTCCTTAGAGCCGCTGAACGCCCAAGCGCGGAACCCGCTCCGCGCCCCGCGCTTTCACAGGCTCATGGCACCATCCGCACAGCAGGCCGCCGCCGGCGCCGGAAGCGGCGACACCGTGATCGGCTGGAAGGTCGACCGCGAGCAGCGTAAGGAACTCCTCCAGCAATTCCCGCCGGCCTACGCCAACGTCAACGCCGACCATGTGACGCTCCGGTCGAGGGCTTCGGACGACGCGCTTCTCCCGGACGAGGACATGGGCGAGATCGTCGGCAGGATCGACGACGGCCGGGGCGTGGAGGCGCTGGTGGTCGCGATCGGCGGCACCACCCACCGCCCGGACGGAAGCACCTACCACATCACCTGGTCGCTCGAGCGCGGGCGCGAGGCCCGGGAGTCGAACGACGTGCTGGCGGCCGGTGAATGGACGGCCTTCGACCTTCCGATGCCCGTGAAGCTCGAGCCTGCGCGCTGGCCCCGGGCCTCGTGAGGCGCCAGCTCTATCTCGATTGCGACGGGGTCCTCGCGGACTTCGACAAGGGCGCCGCGGCCGTTCTCGGAATGCATCCGAGGGCGTTCGAGAAGCGCAGCGGCCCCGGCCGCTTCTGGGCGAAGCTGTCCAAGGCGCCCGATTTCTATTTCGGCCTCCCGCTCCTCGAGGGCGCCACCGATTTGTTCCAGGCGGTAAAGCATCTCGATCCCATCATCCTCACCGGCCTTCCGCAGGGCGGCTGGGCGGCGGACCAGAAGGTGCGCTGGGCGGCTAAATATTTCCCGGGCACGCGGATCATCACCACCAGGGCCCGCGACAAGCGCAATCATGCGAGGCCGGGCGACGTCCTCGTCGACGACCAGCTCAAGCACGCCCATCTCTGGGAGGAGATGGGCGGGGTCTTCATCCACCATAAGAGCGTCGAGGAGACCCTGGAGCGACTGCGGGAGTATTTCGAGCTCTGATTGCCTCCCCATCGAAGATGGGGAGGGGGACCTTGCGAAGCATGGTGGAGGGGTAGAAGGCACTGGCTCGGCAGGTTCTCGCAGGAACCCCCCAGTCCGCGCCAATTACCCCTCCACCACCCTTCGGGTGGTCCCCCTCCCCACCGCTTCGCGGCAGGGAGGCAAGCTAATTGCCCTCGCCCTTCCTCCCCCTATACTCCCGCCCCGAATCCGGGAGCCCGCCTTGAAACCTGCCGCCTGCCTCGCCGCCGCCGTCCTGCTCACCGCCGCCAAGCCCGCCCCAGAGCAGAAGCCCATCTCCTACCGGGTCACCCCGATCCTCCAGGAGGACGGAAGCCGAGCCCTCGACGTCCGGATGCGCCTGCGCGGCGATCCGGACGGCGAGACCGAATTGCTCCTGCCCAGCGTCTGGGCCGGCTCCACCGAGCTCTGGCGGCACGCCAAGGGCCTCGAGATCCGGGGCGCGAAAAGCCTCGGCGGCACCTACGACAAGCCGCTCGCCCGTCACCGCCCCGGCGCCCGGCTCAAGGTCCGCTACCGGATCGTCTCCGCTTATTCGCAGGATCCGGGCTTCGCCTACGAGAAAGCTCGGCCGATCGTCCGGCCCGACTGGTTCTTCGTCCATGGCGAGTCGATCTTCGCCGCGCCCGGCGGAAGCCAGGAGAGGCCCGCCAGGTTCAAATGGGGCAAGCTTCCCAAAGGCTGGACCATCGCCTCCGACCTCGACCATCTGAAGGGCGAGCCCACCACCCTCGCCAACCTCATCAACTCCGTCGCCATCGGCGGCTCGAAGCTGCAGGTCGTCCAGCGCGACCTTCGCGGGGCCCCGCTCCGGGTCGCACTGCTCGGCAAATGGCAGTTCACGGCCGACCAGCTCGCCGACACCGTCACTCCCATCGTCGCTGCGGAAGACGCCTTCTGGGGGGATCGAAGCTCGCCCTTCCTCGTCGCAATGGCGCCGCTCGGCGAGCTCCCCTCCGGCCTAACCTATCACGGCACCGGACGGACGGACGCCTTCTCGATCGCTTCGACCAGCGCCTTCGAGCTCAAGCAGACGGTCCGCTTCCTCGCCCATGAATATATGCACTCCTGGGTGCCGATCGCGCTCGGCGGCCTTCCGGAGGAGGACGAGCCGAAGGATTACTGGTTCAGCGAGGGCTTCAACGACTATCTGGCCTCCAAGGTGCTTCTGCGCTCCGGAATCTGGAGCCTGGCCGATTGGGCGGCGGACAAGAACGAGACGCTGCTTCGCTACGGCCAGTCGCCCGCGAAGACCGCCGACGGCGCCGAGATCGCGAAGCGCTTCTGGACCGATTCGGCGGTCCAGCAGGTAAGCTACGACCGCGGCCACCTGCTGGCCATCAAGCTCGATTCGGAGATCGCCCGCCGCTCGGGCGGCAAGCAGAGCCTCGACACGGTGCTCCGAACCCAGCGCCGGGCCGCGGAGGGAAGCCCGGAGCTCGCAGTCGCGCTGTTCCGAAAGACGCTTCTCGCCGAGACCGGTATCGACCTTGACCCCGACCTTGATCGCTACGCCCGTCGCGGTCAGGTCCTGCTGCTCCCCGCCGACCTGCTCGGCGACTGCGCTCGATTCGTGACCGAGCGCCGCAAGGCCTTCACCCGCGGCTACGACGCCGATGCGACCCGTCGCGGCGCGGGCGTGATCGCCGGGGTCGACCGTGAGGGACCCGCTTTTGCGGCGGGAATGCGCGACGGAATGCAGCTCGTCCGCCGCGAGGCCGGCAAGATCGGAGACGCGTCGGTCGAGCTCGCCTACCGGGTAACCGAAAGCGGGGTCGAGCGGGTCATCAGCTACCTGCCCGAAGGCAAGGCCGAGTTCGAGGTGCAGCGCCTCGAGCTGATGGCGACTCCCGAGACGGAGGCCGCCTGCCGAACCCGGCTCGGCGGCGCTTCATGAGCTTCACCGCAAGGATCCTGCTCCTCGGCTCGGGCGAGCTCGGCAAGGAATTCGCGATCTCGGCCAAGCGGCTCGGCGCTTATGTGATCGCCTGCGATTCCTACGCCGGCGCCCCGGCCATGCAGGTCGCCGACGAATCGGAGATCTTCTCGATGCTCGACGGGGAAAGGCTTCGCGAGACCGTGGAGCGCCACCGCCCCGATTTCGTCGTTCCGGAAGTCGAGGCGATCCGCACCGAAATCCTCGCCGAGCTCGAGGCCGCGGGCGTCCGGATCGTGCCCTCGGCCCGGGCGACGATGATGACGATGAACCGCGATTCGATCCGCGAGCTCGCCGCCGGCCCCCTCGGCCTCCGCACCTCGCGCTACCGATTCGCGGAGAGCTTCGAGGAGGTCGAGGCGGCGGCCGCCCACACCGGCTTCCCCTGCGTCGTCAAGCCGGTCATGTCCTCCTCCGGAAAGGGCCAGCGGACCGTGGAGGCCGCGGCGGACCTTCGCTCCGCCTGGAATCATGCCGTCGCCAACATGCGCGGCGACCGCGCCCGCATCATCGTCGAGGAATTCGTCCGCTTCGACTACGAGATCACCCTGCTCACGATCCGCACCCGCGAAGGCGTCCTCTTCTGCCCGCCGATCGGCCACCGGCAGGAACGGGGCGACTATCGCGAAAGCTGGCAGCCGACGCCGATGTCGAACGCCGCTCTGGCCGACGCTCAGGAGATGGCGAGGAAAGTCGTCGACGATCTCGGCGGCTTCGGCCTTTACGGAGTCGAATTCTTCGTCGCCGGCGAGGAGGTCATCTTCTCCGAACTGTCGCCGCGCCCGCACGACACGGGGATGGTCACGCTCATCTCGCAGAACCTTTCCGAATTCGACCTTCATGCCCGGGCGGTGCTGGGCCTGCCCATTCCCCACATCGCCCTCTCCGTCCCCGCTGCGGCGAGCGCGGTGATCCTGGCGGATAGCGAGTCCGGAAGCTTCCGCTTCGATGGCGTCGCCGAGGCGCTGGCGCTCGGCGGCGAGGGCGCCGAGGTGGACGTGCGGATCTTCGGCAAGCCGGTGACGAGGCCATTCCGGCGAATGGGCGTTGCGCTTGCGACGGGGGAGACGGCGGAGGAAGCGCGGGCTTTAGCGGTGCGGGCGGCGGCGGAAGTCAGGATCGTGTACGACTAATTCCTCCCCGCGATTTCGCGGGGAGGGGGACCGCGCGAAGCGCGGTGGAGGGGTTCTTCTACTCAGAAAGGCCCCTCCACCAGGCTTCGCCTGGTCCCCCTCCCCTGCAAATGCAGGGGAGGATTTTACCGTCCGAACCTCAGAACCAGATGATCATATTCGTCGTTGGCGACATATCCGTCCCCGTCCGAATCGTGGAACACCACGACATAGACCGGCCGCCGCGCCTTCACGATCGGGACCTCGCCCCCCGCCCTCGTCCACAGCGCCGAATAATAAACCGAAGGCCGCTCGGGATTGGGGCCCAGGCGCAGATCGATCAGGTAATTGTGCCCCGAATCGCTCAGCATCAGGATCCCCGACCCGGCCTCGGTATCGGCCATCCCGGTGCCCGGATCGAAGCAGGGATGCTCGCCGCCGGCATTGGGATCCCCGGCCACGGTGCGGGGGCGGAGGGCCCGGAAGATCGATTTCCCCGTCCAGGCGCACAGCTGGTAGGCGATGTCGGTCCGGCGCTTCGGGAACAGGATCCGGAACGGCCGCGGCATCAGGCGGGCTTCGGTGGTGCGCAGGTCCGTCCTGACCAGCGGCACCGGCTTCCCGTCCTGGACGAGTCGGATTCCAAGCCAGGGCGTATGGGCGACCTGAGTGGCGCTTTCCCGAGCGGCGGCCGGTGCGGTTGCAAGCGCACAGGCCAACGCCGCGAAGCGCCCGATGAAATGGATCGACCTTGCAACCATGCCGCTCCCTCCGATTCCGGCTTGGATAGGGTCCCGCCCGGCAACGGCCAAGGGCGAGGGTTGGACAATTCAACTCGTTCGTGATATGTTCCACTCATGGCCGAGACCATGTCTTTGCAAGGGGGTCGAACAGCAGCGGGGCGGACGCCTGCGTGCGCGCCGCCGAGTTCCAGCCCGAACTTTCTGCTTCCATGGAAGCCGAAACTTCCGAAACTTCCGGCGAACTTTTCGAGCTGGATTTGCGCTTGGTTGCGCCACGCGCTATTTGCCGTGGCCGGCGTCCAAGCGCCTCATATTCAAAGAAATCCGGAGACCAGCGTGTTGAAAAAGAGCCTTTCGTTCGCCGTCTCGCTGCTGGCGCTCGCCGCCGCCGCTCCAGCCCTCGCCGGCGACCGCCACGAATGTATCGACGAAAGCTGCACGATGGTGTCGCTTATCGACGCCTCGGACGACCAGTCCGGGACGAGCGGCGCCTCGGTGGTTGAGGCCCAGCGGATGGGCAGCTGGGGGATCGACCTTGCCGGGATGGACCGCTCGGTGAAGCCCGGCGACGATTTCTTCGCTTATGTGAACGGCAATTGGGCCAAGACGACCCCGATCCCGGCCGATCGCTCCTCCTACGGCGCCTTCGCCGTCCTTCGCGACCTCTCTGAGGCCCGGCTCCGCCAGCTCGTCGAGAGCTACCCGGCCGGCGATCCTGCCGCCGGCGGCGACCAGGCGAAGGTCGCGGCGCTCTACCGGGGCTTCATGGACGAGGCCGCGGCCGAGCGTCACGACGCCGTCCCGCTGCTTGCGCGCATCGTCCCGATCTACCAGGCCAAGACCCGCGAGGATCTGGCCCGGACGATGGGCCGCTCGATCGGCGGCTTCGGAAGCACCTTCTTCGGACCCGGAGTCAGCGACGACGCGAAGAATCCGGAACAATATGCCCTCTACATGGGTCAGTCCGGCCTCGGCCTCGGCGACCGCGACCTCTATCTCGACTCCAAGTTCAAGCCGCAGAAGGACCGCTACCTCCTCTACGTGACCCAGATGCTCGAGATGGCGGGCTGGCCGGCGGCCAAAGAATCGGCCGAAAAGGTGGTCGCGCTCGAGACCCGGATCGCGGAGGCGCACTGGACCCGCGCCGAAAGCCGCAACCGCGACAAGACCTACAATCCGATGACGGTGGCGCAGCTCGAGGCCCAGGCCCCCGGATTTCCCTGGCGGACCTACTGGCAGGCGGCCGGCCTCGAGCGTACCGAGCGCGCCGTGGTCAGCCAGGTCACCGCCATTCCCAAGCTCGCCAAGATCTTCGGGGAGACCGACCTCCAGACCTTGAAGGCCTGGCAGATGTTCCACACTGCGGACGACATGTCGCCGCTCCTCTCGAAGCGGTTCGTCGACGCCCAGTTCGAGTTCCGCTCCAAGTTCCTGAACGGCCAGCCCCAGCAGCGCGACCGGTGGAAGCGCGCGGTCGCCTTTGCCGAAAATGCGATGGGCGAGGCGATCGGCCGCGACTATGTCGCGCTCTATTTCAAGCCGGACGCCAAGGCGAAGATGGACCGGCTGGTGACAGACCTCCGGGCCGCGATGAAGGCGCGGCTCGAGCGGCTCGACTGGATGGGCCCGGACACCAAGGTCGAGGCCCTGAAGAAGCTCGAGAATTTCAGCCTGAAGATCGGCTATCCGGAAAAATGGCGCGATTATTCCGCGCTCCAGGTCGTTCCCGGCGATCTCGTCGGCAATGCGGAGCGCGCCGGCCGGTTCGAATGGGATTATCGCCGCAACCGGGTCGAGCTTCCGGTCGACAAGGCCGAGTGGGGAATGACCCCGCAGACGGTGAACGCTTATTATTCCTCGGTGAAGAACGAGATCGTCTTCCCGGCCGCGATCCTCCAGCCGCCCTTCTTCGATCCCGACGCCGATCCGGCCGTGAATTACGGAGCGATCGGAGGCGTGATCGCCCATGAGATCACCCACGGCTTCGACGACCAGGGGCGCAAGTCCGACTGGGCGGGGGTGCTTCGCGACTGGTGGAAGCCGGAGGACGCCGCGAAGTTCGAGGCCCAGGCGACCCGGCTGGGCGAGCAATATGCCGCCTACGAATTTCCCAACCTCCCCGGAATGCACATCAACCCGAGAGTGGCGATGGGCGAGAACATCGCCGATCTGGGCGGAGTCCATGTCGGGCTCGAGGCCTATCGCAACTTCCTCGGCGGCAAGCCGGGGCCCGTGCTCGACGGATTCACGCCCGAGCAGCGGGTCTTCATGGCCTGGGCCCAGGTGTGGCGGACGCTCTGGCGCGACGACGCCTTGAGGCAGCAGATCATCAACGGCCCGCACAGCCCCGGCCAGATCCGGGCCTTCGCGCCGCTGCGCAACGCCGACGAATGGTACAAGGCCTTCGACGTCAAGCCCGGCGACAAGCACTATATCGCCCCGGAGAAACGGGCGCGCATCTGGTAACTTGCCTCCCCATCGCGTCGCGATGGGGAGGGGGACCACCCGAAGGGTGGTGGAGGGGTAGATGGCACAGAGCTGAGAGGTTCTGGAGCTGACTGTCGATTGCGCAGCACTTACCCCTCCACCATGCTTCGCATGGTCCCCCTCCCCGTCGCCTTCGGCGCCGGGGAGGCAGTGACGGCTACCGCCTCGTCGCAAGCCAGATCATGTGCTTCGCGCCCTTCCGCCCAGCATGGGCGCGGACGGTCACCTCCTCGACCGCGAAGCCGGCCTTGCCCAGCCGCCGGGTGAAGGCCGGGTCGGCCGCCGCCGACCAGACGGCGAGGATCCCGCCCGGCTTCAGCGCCGCCCGGGCCCGGTGAAGCCCGTCGAGGTCGTAGAGGCGGTCGTTCGACTCGCGGCTGAGGGCGTCCGGCCCGTTGTCCACGTCGAGCAGGATCGAGTCATAGCTAGCCCGCGCCGAGGCGATCAGATCGCCGACGTCGCTCAGTGCAATCTCAACCCGGAGATCGTCGAGGCTCCCGCCATGGACATGCGCCATCGGTCCCCGCGCCCAGTCGACGATCGCGGGCACCAGCTCGGAAACCGTCACGCTGGCGTCCCGGCCCAGCGCGCCGAGCGCCGCCCGGAGGGTGAACCCCATGCCGAGCCCGCCGATCAGGAGCGCGGGCCGCGGGCGGCCGGCGATCCGCTCGCAGACGAGCGTCGCGAGCGCCTCCTCCGAACCTCGAAGCCGGGTGCTCATCAGAGCGTTGGAGCCGAGCATGATCCAGAAGTCGTCGCCGCGCCGGATCAGCCGGAGCTCGCCGCCCCCGCCGGGAATCGGCGCGCTGTCGATAAGCACTCGCGGGATCATGCCCCACCGCCTAGACCATCCGCGGGCGTCCATCCATGGAGACTGAGCCGTGAGCGTCGCATTCCGCCGCGAAAGCGATGAAGAGCATAAGGAGCCGAGATTCGAGCTCCCGATCCCCGTCGGCCCGAACCTGGTGACTGCGAACGGACTGGCGCAGGCGCAGGCCCGGGCAGCCGAGCTCGAGGCCCTTGTAGCCGGGGAAGGGGACGAAGCAAAGCTCGAGCCGGCGAGGCGCGAGCTCCGCTACTGGCGCACCCGGGTCGCCACCGCGCGGCTCGCGCCCCCGCCGCCCGAGGACGAAGTCGGCTTCGGCTCCCGGGTCGGCTTCCTCCACGACGGCAAGCTGCGCAGGATCGACATCGTCGGCGACGACGAAGCGGATCCTTCCGAGGGCAGAATCTCCTTCTCCGCGCCGCTCGCCCGCGCGCTCATCGGCGCCTGCGTCGGCGACCGGGTCGATTTCGCCGGCAGGACGGAAGCTCTGGAGATCGTCGAGATCGTCCCGATCGGCTAGAGGATGAAGTCGCGCCCAGCCGAACGTGAAGTCCATGATCCGGCCGCGCTCCAGTGGTCGATCAGGTCCCGTCGCCATTCTTTCCGGGGTGGGGTCGGCAAGAATCGAATTCGGACCTGCGGATTCTACTTAACGCCTGCGACGAAAGCGGGCCCGGCCGGCTCACGGGCGGAGAACGGTCGACATCCTCGCCTGATGTAGCGTCTGGCCCGTTCGACGCGCGTTCCGGACTTCGCGGCCACAATAGCGCAGCGTGGGCTTCAAGTTCTCCGACTGTCGCCCGGACGTTCCTGAGTCGTCTCCTGTCCCGCGCCGTTTGTTCCAAGATCATGAAAAACCCAAGTAAATCAAAGCTTGTCATCTCATATTATTAGAAAGTCATGATTTTAAATTATCAACTGGAATAGGGTCCGTTTTGCTACCAACCTTGTTGGCCGTTGCTTTGACTCTGCCGGGATTGTGCGACACTTTGCGCTGCCGCGGGAGGGGCGCGCACGGGCGAGCCTCTTATTGCAGAGGAGACGCGCAACATGGCAACGCATGTCACTTATCCGGGTGTCTATGTCCGCGAAGAAGCCAGCGGCGCGCAGGCGATCGCGTCTGCGGCGACGTCGACCGCGCTGTTCGTCGGCATGAGCGACAAGGGCCCGATGGACGTCCCCACGCGCGTGCAGAGCCAGGCCGAGTTCGAACGGGCGTTCGGAACCTCCAGCTCCGGCGAGCTGGTCGACCAGGTCCGTCAATTCTACATCAACGGGGGCGGCGAGGCCTGGATCATGCGCATCGCCAATGGCGCCCGGGCCGCGGCGATCACGCTTCGCAACGAAGGCGACAATGCCGACAGCCTCAGGCTCGTCGCCCGCGACAAGGGCAATGCCGGCAACATGCTTCGAGCCGAAGTCGATTACGACACCGGCAGCCCCGAGCGGAGCTTCAACCTCACCCTGTACCGTCACGAGCTGCGCCCCGACGGCGGCTACGACAAGCGCGAGGTGGAGACCTTCACCAACCTCTCGATGGATTCCTCCGCCACCCGCTATGCTCCCAACGTCGTCAACGGCGCGAGCATGCTCGCCACGGTCGAAGACCCCGCCCCCGCCGCGGCCAATGCCGGCGTCTCGATCGGCGGGGCGATCTACGTCGGATCGGCCGCGGCGGCCGCGGCGGCGTTCAGCGCTCTCATCACCAACACCGCCAAGGCGTTTCGGGCGTCGGTCGCCAACCGGCCGCCGGTCGACGTCGTCCTCGCCGCGGGAGCGGCCCCGGCGGCGGTCGGCGCCGGGATCGGTGCGGCTTATGCCGCCCAGGGCGTAACCGTCAACGCGACCTCGGTGCTGGTCGTCTTCGGGGGCGGCCGGGTCCTCGAGATCGCAAGCACCACCGGACCGGTGGTGATCACTCCGGCCGCAAGCGCTGACGTCTCAGTCGCGCTGATGCTCGGCGCCGGCGCCGGCGGCGTCGAGATGGACAGCTCGACACCGCGGCGACCGGCCCCGACGGGCATCACTTCGTGGATCGGGCCGATGACGGCCGCGATCGGCGCCGGCAACTGGATGGCGGGGATCGGCGCGCTCGCCACCGAGCTGCGCAGCGCCATCGTCTCGCTGACCCTGACCGATCCGGACGATCCCGACGCGCCGCCGGGCGGCTGGGTCACTCCGGCCGGCACGATCGTCACCGGCACGCCGGGCGACTCCATCGCCGCCGAGACGGCGACGCTGGGCAGCTTCGCGAACATCCGGCGCGCCCTCGATGAGATTGCGACCGCGATCGGCGGACTCAGCACGGCCCGGTGGAAGGCGCGCCGCGCTGGGCTGAGAATCGTCGTCACCCCCAATTACGGCGGCCCTGAAGCGGGGCTCAACTCGGCCGTGAAGAGCACGACCTATGCCGCGGACGCCGCCGGGAACATCTTCCGGATCTCCGCCCCCGGCAAGGGCGCGAGCAACGTCGCCGGTTATTCCTTGGGACGCCAGGGCGGGCTGACTCCACAGGGCAAGCAGGCCAATGTCGCGCCCGCCGACGAAGGCTTCGACGGCAACGAGCCGGTGCTGACCGACTACAGCAATGCGTTCAACACGATCCGTTCCGAGCTCGATGCGTTCAACTTCCTGGTCCTGCCCCGGGCCAGCGGACAGACGGATGTCGAACGCAAAGGCCTGTGGGGCGCCGCGAGCGCACTGGCGGCCGAACGTCGCGCCATCCTGTTCGTCGACCCGGCGGAAGACTGGCCGACGATCAAATCTGCCGAAGACGGAGTCGCGGCCCTTAAGGTCGGCGTGGAAACCCGCAACTCCGTCATCTACTGGCCGCGCCTCCGAATCCCCGCCGTGGGCCTCACGGAGGGCAAGCTGGTCGATCCGAGCGGCTCGATCGCCGGGCTGATGGCCCGGACCGACGACCGTTACGGGGTCTGGGCCGCCCCCGCCGGGATCGAGGCGACCATCCGCGGAATCGTCGGAATCCAGAAGAACATGAGCGACGACGAGAACGGAGTCCTCAACCCGAAGGCGCTGAACGCCATCCGACTGTTCCCGTCCGGGGCCGTGGCGTGGGGCGCCCGGACGATGATCGGCTCCGACGACACGGGCAACATCGACGACAAATATATTCCGGTCCGCCGGACCATGCTGTTCATCGAGGAGAGCCTCTACCGCGGCCTCAAGTTCGCGGTGTTCCGGCCCAACGGCGAGGATCTGTGGGCGGCGATCCGCCTCGCCGCGGGCTCGTTCATGAACACCTTGATGCACCAGGGGGCGTTCGCCAGCCGCAACAAGACGGAAGCCTATTACGTGCTGTGCGACTCCACCACGACCACCGAGACCGACCGCAACCTCGGCATCGTCAACGTGATCGTCGCCTTCGCGCCGCTCAAGCCGGCCGAGTTCGTGATCCTCACCGTCAAGCAGATCGCCGCACAGGCGACGATCTGAGCCCCGAAGCCGAACGATCCGAGTCAGGAGCAAAGCCATGCCCTCATTCCCGGTAACCCCGCAGACCATCGATCCCTACGGCAACTTCCGATTCCGGGTTCTCTTCGGCACCGACGTCGTAGCCGGAGTGAGCAAGGTCAGCGGTCTCAAGGCCACCACCGAGCCCGTCTCCCACCGCGACGGCGGCGACCTGTCGCGCAAAGCCCTCTCGCCGGGTCTCACCACCTTCGAGCCGATCACCATGGAGCGGGGGCTCACCAAGGACGAGACGTTCGAAGCCTGGGCGATGGCCGTCTACGACCGCAATCTGGGCGGGCTCAGCCACAGCGACTTTCGCCGCGACATCACCATCGAGCTCTACAGCCAGACGGGCGACAAGGTGCGCGCCTGGAACGCCTATCGCTGCTGGGTCTCCGAATATCAGGCGCTGCCGGAGCTCGACGCCAATACCGGGGCCATCGCGTTCGAGCATATCGTCATCCAGACGGAGGGCTTCACGCGCGACACGGCTGTGAAGTGACCATGCAACCGGGCCTTCATCCGGTACGAGTGGCCATACCCTCGCTGCCGCCGGCGGATTTCCTGATCCGGCCGATGGACGGCCATTCCGAGGCCGCGGTCGTCCCCGATCGGCCCGGCATGGCGACGGTCCTGCTCGAACGGCTGGTCGTGGGCACCGACGGTGGAGCCGTCGACGTCCTCGCCCTTCCGGTCGCGGTGCACGACCGGCTTCTCGCGCACCTCTACAGGCTGGAATATGGCGAGGATGTGAGTTGCCAGGCGAGCTGCCGGGCCTGCGCCCAGCCGTTCCAATTCCGCTTCGCCCTCCCGGCCCTGCTCACAAGCCAGGACGAAGATGCCGGGGAAGCCGGATTGCCCAGCGACGACGGCTGCTGGGAAACCCCGTCGGGCGTCCGCCTTCGTCCGCCCGTCCTGAGCGACGCCGCCGCCGGCGCGCCCGAAGGCCTGATCGCCCGCATCGCCCGGTTGCCGGTCCCGGCGGAAGAAGTTGAGAACGTCGCCGCCTTTCTCGAAAAAGCTTCCCCTATTCTCGCGATCGACCTGGATACCGCCTGCCCCGGCTGCGGCGCTGCGCAGAGCGTCGCCTTCGACCTTGCACGCTTCCTGGTCCGAGCGCTCGCCGGCGAGAGGCCGTTCCTGATCCGCGAAATCCATTTGATCGCCGCCCGCTATGGCTGGAGCCATTCGGAGATCATGGCGTTGCCGCGCGCCGACCGCCGAGCCTTCGCCACCCTGATTGAAAGCGAGCGAAGCGCGAGCCTGAGGCGGGTTTCGTGAGCCTGTACCTGCAGCGGCTTCTCGACCGAGCGGCGGCGCTTCCTCCTCGGGTGGTGAGCGCGAGCCCGCTGCTGGTCGCCGGCTCGCCTATCCTCACTTTCGACCAGCGCCTCGCCAGCGCCGAGATGGCGGAGGATTTCTCGATCCTCGGAGCCACTCCGGACCTTCCGGAAGCCGCCGAGGAGATGCCTGCGTCCACGCGCCCGCTCGTAGGACAGGACGCGCAAGGCGGGCCGCCTAAGCCACTGGCCGCGCTCGAGCCACGCGCCGACCACGCGCTCCCCACTCCTCGGACGCACCCTGCCCCGCGCGCTGCGCCTGGTTCGGCCCTCCCCGAATTCAGGCGGGCTGCCGAAACCGGCGACGCCGCTCCGGTGATGCCGGCGCAAGTCCCCGGCACGAATGCGGTCGAGCCGCCGCGGCCGTCGGGCCCTCCCCGCCTCGAGCCGGACCTGCCGCCGGCGCAGCCGGTCCCGGTCCACGCCGACGCGGACCGGCCGTCCGTCCCGTTCCGGGCGCCTGCCGATCCGTCGCCCGTCCCGGCCGAAGCCGTGGCCGAGCCGATGGCTGCGAAGGCAGGAGTAAGCGCCCAAGCACCGCAGCCTGAGACCGGCCCCGCCCCAACCTCGTCGACGGTATCGGAGGCACGGCCCCAGCCTTCGGCGGGTGCGGCCGTCCCGCAAGGCCCGCATCCAGTTGAGCAACTCACACCGGCGAGGCCGGTGGCGGCCGCCGAGCCGGTCGTTGCGCCGATCCCGCCGCTGGCGCCCGCGCCCCGGAGCCTCTCAGTGGGGGAAGTCGAGCGGATGATCGACGAGGCGATCGCAGCCGAGCGCGATCGCAGCGCGGCGCGACAGCCCGCAGCGGTCCGGACCCAGCCGAACGCCGCTCCCACCCCCTCAGGAGAAGCGCCGGCGAAGCGGCCGGCCACGGCCGCTCAGGCGTCGCTGATCGGCAGCCTCGAATCGTCGCGCTTCCGGCCGATGCTGTTCGGCGTCCGGAGGCGCTAGCGCGATGCCGCACGGCAACCTCTTCGGCGTCACCGCCACCCTCAAGGAGCTGCTCCGGGTCAATATCTGGCGGATCAGCACCCAGGAGGTCACCGTTTCGGACCTCCCGCCCGAGGAGGCGGAGAAGATGTCCGGCACACGCCTCAATCTTCACCTCTACCACGCCGCGGAGGACCCCTCCCGCCGCAACGAAATCCCGCGCGGCGATTCCGCCCCCTTTCCAATCTCGCGAACGCCGATGCCTCTCACCCTCTATTATGCGCTCACCGCCCACAGCGCCGGGAACGACGGGCCGAACCCGGCCCAGTCGCAATTCCTGATGGGGCTGGGCATGAAGTCCCTCCACGATTTCCCGGTCATCGACGATTCCCTGATGCTTCCGGGCCCTCCGGACTGGACGCCGGTCGCGATCCTCGATGTCGGAATGCGGGGAGCGCAGAACCGGATCACGATCGTGCAGAGGCAGTTGTCGCCGGAAGACTCGGTGACCTTCTGGGCCGCCGCCCAGCATCACACGGCCCGGCTGACCGCTTATTACGAGGTCCGGAGCAGCCTCCTTCTCCCCGAGCCCGAGACGGAGAAGTCCCCGCTCGTCGCCGCGGTCGCGCTCGGAGCAATGCCCTCGCCGCGGCCTACTCTCATTTCCTCCTCGTCGATCCAGACGATGAAATTGCCGGCCCTGTCGGGCGGCACCAGCCTTTCGAACCCGGTCGCTCCGGCCGTCGCCGCACTCGGAGCCATCGCCGCCCCCGCCGGCAATCGGGTCACCGCAACCGGCGAGGGGCTCGGGGACGGCAGCGACGCCAAGGTCCTGCTCGGGGGCGGCGCCCTTGCCGGCGAGGCGGTCATCGATCCGACTTTCAACCCCGACTGGCATTTCCAATTCGCCGGCGATTCGCTTGCCTTCGACGTTCTGCCGGAAGTCGCCGCCGAGGTGCCGGGCGGGTTCTCCACGCTCTCGATCCGCCCGGGTCTCTATTCGCTCGCGGTGCGCCGCGAGAAGGTGCTCAAGACCCAAAGCGGCGCGACCTCGATTGGACCGATGGAGAGCAACCGGATCCCGTTCGCGGTTGGTCCGGCTCTCGAATCCTCCGCGGTGGTTGCGGGACGAATCCGGCTCGAGCTCCAGGACGGGGTCGACTGCACCGATCCGCTCAACATTCCGCAGCTGGCCATCGGCGGCGACGTCTATCGCTTCGTCACCACCTTCCCGCCCGACCCCGCCAAACATCCGGGCACGTTCATCGCCCTGTCGGATGCGGTCTACGAGGCCCATCCTTTCTTCGACCCCGCCGACGGCGGCACCCGGATGGTTCGACTCGCCGTCAATGGCGTCGACGCCGCGCCCTTCTGGCTGGAGCCCTGAGATGGCTCGCGCACAAGAGAGCCGGAAGCGGAGCGCGGCCGAGCTGGTTGTGGAGCGCGTCCGTCTCAAGCTTGCGCGCGCAGCCGGGGAGAAGGTCCCAGCGGGAGCCCAGCAGGCGATCGAGAAACGGCTCAAAGGTCCCGAAGGCGCCTTCCGGACTCGGGTCCACGATTTGTTCAAGCTCGACTCTGCAGAAGCCGATGCGCTCGACTCGGCCGTCGCCGTCGCGGTGGAGCCGGCCCTCGGGCCGGCCTTCGCCGAGCTGCAGGGGCAGCCGGGACGAATGCTTCCGACCCTGGTCTCGCTTCGACTGATCTTCGGTCACGGTCCGGAGCCGGTGCTTCGCCCCACCGGCGCCCTGCTCGCATGGGAGCTGGTGCGGCGCATTCCCGGCCGCCCGGGTGAGCCCGACCTCATCGAAGCCGATCCCGAGATGGTCGAGTGGTTCCATGGCCGGATCGCTCCCGACCGGCTGGAAGGGATCGCGATCGTCCCGGCGCGGCCGCCCAGGCCGCTGCCGGAATGGCAGGTCGACTCGGCCGCGGAACGGATCCGCCGGATCGCGGCCGGATCGCAGAGCGTCAGGGTGACCGTCACTGGACTTCCCGGATCGGGCCGCTCGACCATGGCTGCCAACATCGTCGAGGCGCTCGGCGGCAAGGCCATCTATGCCGAGCCCACGGGCGAGGCGGGCGATCTGCGCAATGCCTTCCGGCGAGTGCAGCGGCTCGCGCTGCTCAGCGACCTCATCCCGGTCTGGCGCGGCGAGCCCGTGCCCTGGCCGATCGACTCCCGGCTCGCCCCGCTCCAGTTCGTCGTCGCCGAGCCGGGCTCGGAGCCCGGGCCGCGGCGCGGCCTTCTCGATCTCGTCATTCCGGTCCCGCCCCTCGGCGCCGATTCGCTGGCCAGGCTCACCCGCGCCTATCTTCCCGCCCTGCCGGCGGACTCGACCTCCCCGCTGGGCTCGCCGAGGCTCGCCGACCTCGCCGACGCGGCCGCTCAGAAGATCGAGTCCCTCGCCGATTTCCGGGCGATGCTGCACCTGCGCACGCGCGAGCGCACGAGAGGCATCGGGCGGATCGTCGACATTGCCTATGGGTGGGACGACCTCGTCCTGCCGCCGCGCACCCTGGGGCTTCTTCGCGGCGTCGAACAGGAAGCCCGGCTTCGCGCCGCGCTGCTCGCGACTGCGGACCGCGGCCGCGTCTTCGAGCGGGCCGCTCGACTGACCGTCCTGATGAGCGGTCCGCCCGGCACCGGCAAGTCGATGTCGGCACAGGTCCTCGCCGGGGCGCTCGGCCTCGAGCTGATGGCGATCGACATGGCCTCGACGGTCAGCAAATATATCGGCGAGACCGCCAAGAATCTCAGCGCGGCGTTCGCTGCGGCGCGCGCCTCGGGCTGTGCGATGATATTCGAGGAAGCGGACAGCCTCTTCGCGCGCCGCACCGAGGCCGACAGCGTCAACGCGCGCCACGCCAATGCCGATACCGGCCATCTCCTCCAGCTGATCGACGAGCATGACGGGCTGGTCATCCTGGCGACGAATCGCCGGGCGAACATCGATTCCGCCTTCCTCCGGCGCATGCGATTCGTCGTGGAGTTCCCCCTGCCCGAGGCCGAGCAGCGCCGCCTGCTCTGGGACAAGATGCTGGTCGCGCTCGGCCTTCCCGCGGACCTGCGCGAGAGCTGCGCCCCGGCTCTGGCGGCCGAGCACGAGCTGAGCCCGGCGCAGATCAAGGGGGCGGCGCTGTCCGCGGCCTATCTCGCCGAGGCGCGCGGCGAGCCGATCGGCCCGGCCGACCTCACCGAAGGCGTCGGCCGAGAGTTTTTGAAGGAAGGCCGCCTGGCCAGCGTCGTCGCGGCGAATCCGGTTCCGGCGAGGAGAGCGGCCCATGGTTAAGAAGACGCCCGTCGCCCCGGTCGTGCTGAAGGGCGCGCTGGTCCAGCTGATCGAGGAATTCGGAGTTCCGATCCCGAACATCGTCCCCTTCCAGTATAATCCGGCCAAGATCACCCGAAGCTTCACACCCTGGAACCCGTTCGCCACAGCCCAGCAGAACCAGGCGGCGCAGGCGCCTCTCGTCCAGCCCTTCGACCCTGAGGAGAAATATTCGTTCGACCTCGAGTTCGACGGGACCGAGGACGTCGAGATGTACAACGCGGTGGCAATGGCGACCGGCGTCGCCTCGCGCATCGCAGCGCTCAAGAAACTCATCGAACCGTCTAAGGGGCTCATCGGCGACCTGGTCGGTTCCGCGAAGGCGCTCGGCGGCACCGCGGTCACCGCTCAGGCGACCCGGCCCACGGTGCCGATCACCCTGCTGATCCTGGGGACCGCCGTCATCGTTCCGGTCAGGGTCACCAGCCTGTCGATCGAGATCACCGAGTTCACGCCGATCCTCTACCCCTGGATGGCGAAGGCCACCATCGAGGTTCAGGTCATCACCCCGGACGCGTTCAAGTGCAAGGAAACGTCGGCGTCGGTCGGGATCGCCAAGGCGGCCTACAACCTGACCGCCGTCCAGGAGGACGCCCTTGCCATCGCCAACCTGAGCAACGTCGGCACCGCCGTCGCCTCGATGATCCCGGTCTGAGGCCAGCCATGTCGATCTTCTCAAGCACCAGCCGCTATCTCAAATTTGCCGCCACCGCGTTCGCGACCGACCGGCGCGGCCGCACAGTCGCCTGCGTCGCCCCGGCGAAGGTTCCGCCCCAGGTCGAACTCGGCAAGCACCGCCGCCACCAGGAGCAAAGGCTCGACCATCTCGCCCAGCATTATCTGGACGATCCGACCGCCTATTGGCGGATCGCTGAGCTCAACGGGGCGATGACCGCCGACCAGATCGCCGAGGCCGAGTTCCTCGCCATTCCGGCAAAGGGCAGCTGATGGGCCTGGGAGCGATCATCACCGGCGGCGAGAACTTCACCGTCCTCGAAGATATCGCTTCGTCGGTGATCGAGGCCCGGGTCGAGATGGAGCTGAGCAAGCCGACCAAGTTCGCGATCCGCTTCCAGGACGACATTTGCGAGGGGGAGCCGGTCGTGGCCGGCCACGACGCCCTGCAGGCCGAGCAGATGATCGGAATCTTCGTCAGCGCCGGCGAGGCTCTGCATTGCCTCGTTCACGGGCCGATCACCCGGGTCCGCTCCTCTCGAATGCTCGGCGGCTTCGGCAGCTGGTATGAGATCCACGGCGAGGACCGCCGCGTGCTCCTGAGCCGTGTCGGGGTAGAGGCCAGCTGGCCGATGAAGGCGTCGCACGCGGCCGCCGGGATACTCGACTCCTACCATTTCGATTACGAGGTCCAGGAGACCCGCAAGAATTACGACGAGCAGCACCCGCTGAACCAGCGGGCGACGGACCTCGCCTTCCTCGAGGATATCGCGCGCCGCAACGCGATGGAATTCTGGATCGACTATCACATCGCGCCGCAGCCGCCGAGCGCGACCACGATCGATTGCGGGCCGATGTTGATGCTCAAGACCTCGCCGCATGTCGACAACGGGGCGGCGGCGGTACCCGGGCCGCCCGTCCTCATGCTGAACGGCAATTACGCGATCAACGTCAGTCCGCCGCCGGACCAGTGCGCGAAGGTGACGAAGTTCGATGTCCGGATCGATTTCGAGCGGCCGAACTCCGCCCAAGGCTTCGCCCAGTCCCGATCGGGCGAGACGGTCGACAATCAGGGCGGGAGCGAGCAAGCGGCGACCACGCCCGGCTCGCAGACCCTGCCCGAAATCTCGGGCGTGGTCAGACGGACGATCGTCGATCCCACTCCCGATCCCGACGAGCACTATCTCGCCCAGCAGGCGATGCTGACCGAAGCGGCCTGGTTCGTCGAAGTCGACTGCTCGAGCACGCTCGAAATGCTCGATTTCGTCGTCAAACCGCACATGATCGTGGCGGTGCAATATGCCGACAGCCGGCTGTCCGGCAATTACCAGGTCAAGAGCGCAACCCACGTCATCAACGCCACCGACCATTTCATGGACTTCAAGCTGCGCGCCAACGGGCTCCCAGCGCCGCCGGCCGGGTCGCCGCTATGAGCGAGTATTTCGAGCATCTCGACCGGGTCGTCGAGCAGATGAGCCAGCGCTATTTCGGCAAGTATCGCGGAAGCGTCGTCGACACGGCCGACCCGACCAGGAAAGGGATGCTGAAGGTGCAGGTCCCTTCGGTCCTCGGCGAACGCTCGATGTGGGCGATGCCGTGCGCGCCTTATGCGGGAAACCAGCTCGGCTTCTTCGCCTTGCCGCCGGCGCAGACGTCGGTCTGGGTCGAGTTCGAGGCAGGCAATATCGACCTTCCGATCTGGTCAGGATGCTTCTGGAAGGACGGCGAGATCGACAGCGCCGACGCGGTCGAGGGCGTGGCCTTCTGGAAGACCCCGGGTCTCACCATCCGGATCGACAACGATGCGGGCGAGGTCGAGATCGAGACCTCCGGCGGCGCCAGGATCACGATGAAGGGGGACAGTATCAGGATCGAGGCGCCCGAGGTCGAGCTGTCCGGCAATGGCGGCACCGCGAAGGTCTCGGCGTCGGGCTTCGACGCCATGAACGGCGCGCTGACGGCGATGTGAGGAGCGAGCGCATGGCCCAACCCTTCGTGACGCTCCCTGCCGGCATCATGAGCGCCGGCGCGCCCGCAGCGGCGGTGGTCACGACCAACACCCGCGTGAAGACCCAACTCGGACCGGTCGGCATCGCCACCGACGTCCTGCAGTTCGGCGGCCCGATGGTGACGGGGCTTTGGACCGTGACGAACAGCCGCGTGTCCGTGAACGCCATTCCGACGGTCTCGACCACTGCAATTGGCACCGCGACCAATCCCGGAACGGGCGCGACGGCGCCCGTCACCGTGACCTCCGGCGACCCCAGGGCAGGCGGGAGCTGAGGCGATGACCCTTGCACCCTTCGCCCGGCGCGTGGCCAGCCCCTTCGGGATCAACCCGCTCTCGGGCCGCGCCTCCGAAGAGCCGGATTACGATGCCTATGTTCGCTCGCTCATCCGCCACCTCCTGCTCACCACGCCGGGCGAGCGGATCATGCGGCCGCAATTCGGGGCGGGCATCCGCCGCCTGGTCTTCGCCCCCATCTCGGACGCGACGGCGATGCTCGCCCGAACCATGGTCTATGAAGCCCTTACCCGCTGGCTCGCGCCGGTGATCGCCGTCGACCAGGTGACCTTGACCGCCGGCACCGAGACCCTGACGGTGAACGTCGTCTACCGGGTGCTGGTCCACGGGGAGCAACGCTATCTGAACGAGGAGGTGCGGCTGTCATGACGGCGCCCGGCCGCCGTCTCGCTTTGTGCGCCCAAGGGGTGAAGGCCCTCACCGGAATCGATTACGTCCAGGTGCTCGACCCGGCGGTGCAGACTGTCCTTCGAGTCTTCTTCATCGTCGAGCCGACGGCCACGGTGCCGGCGATCGTCGCAGCGGGCAGCATCCCGGCAATTCCCGCCAACGCGACCCAAGGCCCTCCCGTCGCCGCCGGCGCGCCGCTCGCGGCGGAGATCGTGGCGGCGGCCGGCGAGGCGCCGCTTCCGATCGTCGCCCTGCGCTGGCGCCGGATCCTGGTCTTCGACACGCAGAGGGCTGCACTCGAGATCGAGGTCGGCGAGCCGGGCGGCTTCGAGCCCTTCGAGCTTCGTCTGATCCACCCGCAGATCGACCTTCTCTCCGGTATCATCCTGTTCGATTTCAAGCAGGCCTGCCCGACCGGATTCGATTGCGAACAGGACCAGGACTGCCCGGGCGATCCGCTGGTCGACGTGCCCGTCGACTATCTCGCCCGCGATTTCGAGTCGATCCGGACCGCCTTGCTGGGCTTCGCCGCCGCCCGTTATCCCGACTGGCGCGAGCCGCTCGAATCGGACACGGCCGTGATGCTGATCGAGGTGATGGCCGCGCTCGGCGACGAATTCGCCTATCAGCAGGATAAGATCGACGCCGAGACCCGCTTCGGCACGGCCACCCAGCGCTCCAGCCTCGCCGCGCTCGCCAGGCTCGTCGACTATCCGGTCGACCGCGGCAGCGCCGCGAGCGGGGACATTCGGGTCGTCGCCAGGGCCGGCGGCCTGCTTCCCAGCGACACCAGGGTCTGGGCGCTCCGCGACGCGATGACGTGGATCCCCTTCTCGACCACCGCGCAAGCCTGGGTGCACCCGCGCTGGAACGAGTTCGAGGTCCACAACCCCGATCCGGAGCAGGATTGCCTCGGCCGCGGAATCACCGGCCTGATGCTCAAGAGCGCGGCGGCCGTGCCGCCGGAAACTCCGGTGGGGATCACCCGCGAGGAATTCCTGATCGGGAAACGGGTGATGATCCTGTCGGATCCTGCCGATGCTTCGCGGCCCGTGCGGGCGATCCCGGTGACGATCACGGCCGTCGACGAGTTCGTCGACCCGCTCATTCTCACCTCCGGCAACCCCACCTTTGTCACGCGAATCCACTGGGAGGCCGCGGAAGCCACCCTCTTCGAGCTCCCCTATGACGGCCTCACCGTGGCGATGAACGTCGTCCCCGTCGCGGCCGGGGAGCTCGTGACCGAATATTTCCGGGTCGGTCCCGATTCGGCGCTCGCCGCCCGTTATCCGGGGATGGATCCGGCCTTGCTGGCTCGCCTCCTCGCTTTGGTCCCTACGGTAGAACGCGAAGGCGCGATCGATTCGGCACGCACGGGGCGCGACATCGTCTTCCGCTACGGGCTTCGAGCCACCGAGCGCCAGTCGATGCGGCACGACCCGGCCTCCGCCGCCGTCGTCGAGGAGATCGAGCCGCCCGAACCTGCAATCCTCCTGCCGGACGATCCGGGCCTGTTCGACTCTTTCGTCGTCCCCGATCCGGGCAAGTGGCATTATTTCGCAGATCTGCTCGACACGGATCTGGACACGCCTTCGTTCACGCTGGAGCCGGGAATGTGGCGGCCGGTGAAGACCCACCAGCTCCAGTTCGGCACCTTCGATTTCCAGGATTATGCCGGTGACGGCGGCTGGACGGTGCGCTTCGGAAGCGGCGAGTTCGGCCAGGCTCCGCAAGACGGAGCGATCATGCGAGCCCGCTATTTCACCGATCCCGGCGTCATCGCCAATGTTGCGAGCTTCAGCCTCCAGCTGGCCGGGCCCGCCGGAGTCGCCGTCCCGCCGGCGGTGGCCGCGCTGGTCGACAGCGTCACCAACCCGCTGCCCTTCGCCAATGCGCGCGGCGAGGAGAGCTCGACGTCCATCCGGATGCGGGCGCCGGAAGCCTATCGCGCGGAGCCGCGGAGAGCCGTTCGTCCAGAGGATTACAGCCAGATCATCGAGAAGATGCCGTTCATCCAGCGGGCGAGCAGCTCGACCCGGTGGACCGGAAGCTGGTCGACCGACTTCGTCGCCGTCGACCCCCTCGCCTCGGTCGACCTGACGGCGGCCCAGCAGGACGAGGTCGAGCATGAGATCGACTGCATCCGCCTCGCCGCCCGCGACGCCCGCCGGGTCGATGCCGACTATCTCGACCTGGATGTCGAGATTCAGGTCTGCGTCTCCGCCGATGCCTATGTCGGCGACGTCGTCGAGGCGCTCTACGAGGAAATCGCGGCGCCGGGCTTCTTCTCGCCCGACAATTTCACCTTCGGCATGCCGCTCAGCCGAACCGCGCTGGAAGCACGGGTGCAGGCCGTTCCAGGCGTGAAGTTCGTCGATTCGATCTGGATCCGGGTCCATGGTGTCGGCGACTGGCGGCCGTTCAGCGAGCCGGAGCTGGTCCCAGGGCCCGGCGAGATCGTCCGGCTGCAGAACGATCCCGATCGGGCCGCGGTCGGAATCCTGCGCATCGCCGGCGACGGAGGCCGCTGATGCTTCGACCCGACGCCCCCGGCTGCTGCCCCGTCCCGGCGCATCCGCTGCTGCCCGACATCCGCTCGGGGCTGAGCGTCGTGCCGCGCCAGCTCGAAGGCTTCCCCGAATATCGCCGAGCGCTGCTGGCGGCCATCCGCTCCTACCCCGCGCTCGCCGGATGGCGCGCCGACAGCGAGCACGATCTGGGAGTCATGCTGCTCGAAGCCTGGGCCTATGTGCTCGACATCACCGCTTTCTACGATCAGATCATCGCCAACCGCGCCTATCTGGGCACCGCCGGCGAGGGGGCGCAGATGCGCGAGATCCTCAGCCTGATCGGCTATGTGCCGCGGCCGGCCTTGGTGGCGCGAGTCCTGCTCGCGCTCGAAGCCACGGGCGAGGACAAGGCGGTCGCCCCCGCCGGCACCGGATTTCGAAGCGAGGCATTCGACGACCAGCCTCCGCAGATATTCGAGCTCGCCGCCCCCGCGGACGTTTGGCCGCAGCGCAACCGCTGGACCCTCGCCCCGTGCCGGGAGGACGCATTCGACGGCGTGCTCCGCTTTGCCCCCGGCAGCGGCCCCGGCACCGGCTCGATCGTTGCCGTCGCGTCGGGCGGCAGCCGCTTCGCCGGCCGGGTGAGCGCGGTCGAGTCAGCGACCGAGGCCGACGGTGTGAAATATCAGCGCATCCATTTCGAGGAGGGCGATCCCTTCGCGCTCGCCGGGATGCCTCTGTCGGCGACGAAATCCTGGATCCTCACGACCCGGGTCGCCCCTTCGCCGCTCCCCGGGTCCACTACCGCGGTGTCCAGCATCTCGGGCGTCGATTACGTCGTGCTCGACTCGCTCTATCCGCAGATCGCCGTCGGCCAGCCGATCGCCGTGGAGCGCGGAGCCGTCCTCCATGTCAGCACGGTATCGACGGTCCAGCGCTACGATCATCCGCACCCGACGGGCGTGGAGGGCCAGACGGCCAACATTCCGCTGACCAAAGTCGGCTTTCCGAGCATCGGCCTGGCCCAGGGCGAAACCTCGCTCCTGATCCACGCCGTCCCCCGCCAGCTCGGCCGACCGACGCGGGTTGCGAAGACCAGCCTGACTTTGGACGACGTGCGCGATTGCGGCACGGTCGAGCGGCCGGTTCGCCCGCTCGGCGCGGCGCCCGCCGGCGGCGAAGCGATTGCCGTCGGGGCGGGCAAGCTGGGCGCGCTGGTCACCGGGAACCTCGCCGTCG
>DASVUW010000066.1:0-12892 GCA_036386845.1 Allosphingosinicella sp.
CGATCCGCCAGAAGGTCGCCGCGGTGAGCTGCGGGATACACAATGGAGCCGCGGTGCTCGACCTCGATTACGAAGAGGATTCGAACGCCGGCGCGGACGGCAATTTCGTCCTGACCGAGGGCGGCAAGATCGTCGAGGCGCAGGTCACGGCCGAGGGCGAGACCTATGACGAGGAGGGCCTGCTGCGCCTGCTCCGGCTCGCCAGGATCGGCTGCGGCGAAATCTTCGCCGCTCAGGACCGGGCGACCGGGCGATGAGGAAGCTGCAGGCGGGCAAGCTGGTCATCGCCAGCCACAACGAAGGCAAGGTGCGCGAGATTCGCGAGCTGCTCGGACCTTATGGAGTCGAGCCGGTCTCGGCGGGCGAGCTCGATCTGCCGGAGCCGGACGAGATCGGGACCACCTTCGTCGACAATGCCGACTTGAAGGCGCGCGAGGCCGCGGACCTTTCCGGCCTCCCGGCGCTGGCAGACGACAGCGGCCTGTGCGTCGAGGCGCTCGAGGGACGGCCGGGTATCTTCTCGGCGCGCTGGGCGCTGGCGGCCGATCCGCTTGTGGCTCCGGCCGCGGGACCGGGAGAGGTGGAGGGCCCGCGCGATTTCGGCCTCGCGATGCGGCGGGTGTGGGAAGAGCTGGAGGCGCTCGGGCCGGAGGCGAGCCGAAACGCCCATTTCGTCTGCGCGCTCGCCGTCTGCTGGCCCGACGGACGGAGCGAATGGTTCGAAGGCCGGGTCGAGGGGACTTTGGTCTGGCCGCCGCGGGGCGAAAGGGGCTTCGGCTACGATCCGATCTTCGTGCCGGCCGGCCGCGACCTCACCTTCGGCGAGATGGATCCGGCCGAGAAGCACGCGATCAGCCACAGGGCGGACGCCTTCGCCAAGCTGGTGGCGGCTTTGTTGTGAATGCCGTCATGCCAGCGAAGGCTGGCATCCCGGGGGGTGATGAGCGCCGGCGCCTTTCACCCGCTGGGGCCCCAGCCTTCGCTGGGGCGACGACAGCCCTCTACGTCCATTGGCCCTTCTGCGTCTCCAAATGCCCCTATTGCGACTTCAACAGCCACGTCCGCGAGTCGATCGACCAGGCGGCGTGGCGCGACGCGCTGCTCCGCGACCTCGCCTGGGAAGCCCGGGCCTTTCCCAGCCGGGGCCTGGCCTCGATCTTCTTCGGGGGCGGGACGCCCTCCCTGATGGAGCCGGCGACGGTGGCCGCTCTGATCGAGGCCGCGGACCGCCATTGGGGGCTCGTTCCGGACGTCGAGATCACGCTGGAGGCGAACCCTTCGTCGGTCGAGGCGGCGCGCTTCGCCGATCTGGCGGCGGCGGGCGTGAACCGGGTGTCGCTGGGGCTCCAGTCGCTCGACGACCCGGCGCTGCGCTTCCTCGGCCGAGCCCATGATTCCGAGGAAGGCCTTGCGGCGCTGGCGACGGCGCAGGCCTGCTTCGGCCGGGTCAGCTTCGACCTCATCTACGCTTTGCCGGGCCAGAGCGAGTCGGCCTGGGAGGCCGAGCTCGGCCGCGCGCTGGGGTTCGGGACCGGTCACCTCTCGCTCTACCAGCTGACGATCGAGCCTGGGACGCGCTTCGCGGCCATGGCTGCGCGAGGCGAGCTCGCCCCGCGTAATCCGGACGAATCGGCGGCTCTCTACGAGCTGACCCAGGCGATGACGGCGGAGGCCGGGCTTCCCGCCTACGAGATTTCCAACCACGCCCGGCCGGGCGAGGAGAGCCGGCACAATCTCGCCTACTGGCGCTACCGGCCTTATCTCGGAGTCGGCCCAGGTGCCCACGGCCGGCGCGGCGCAGCGGCAACCCAGCGCCACCGCAAGCCGGAGAACTGGCTGGCGGCACTGGAGCGCAATGGGCACGGCCTTGCCGAGGAGACGCTGCTCAGCCCGGAGGAGCAGGCGACAGAGGCGCTTCTGATGGGGCTGAGGCTGAGCGAGGGGGTGGAGATCGAGGCGGTGGAGGGCCGGCTCGACCTAGGGGCGGTCGAGCGGTTGGAGGGCCATGGGCTCCTTGTGCGCGAAGGCGCGCGTCTCGTCGTCACACCGGGGGGCCGCTTGCTGCTCGACGGCATTCTCGCGGAGATCGCGCTTTAACCCCTCTCCCTGCAGGGGAGAGGGACAGCCGCGAAGCGGCAGGGTGAGGGCGCGACGCCCTGCCCTCACCCTCCCGAAGCTTCGCTTCGGGCCCCTCCCTCTCCCCCTGCAGGGAGAGGGGTTCAGTCGAAGCTTCTCGGCGCCGGCGACACCACGATCGTCCCGGTCGCCGTGACCTCGCGGACCTCGAGCGAGCGCTCCGCGATCCCGGACGCGGTGAAGCGGAAGGGACCGTCGACTCCGGCGAAACCCGTCGGGTCGCGAAGCTCGCGCTCAGGGAAGGCGCGGCCCAACCGCCAGTTCTTGGCGATCCGGACGGTCAGTAGCACCGAGTCGTAGCCGAGGCTCGCGAGCCGGTAGGGGGTGGTGCCGAACCGGGCCCGGTAGCGTGTGCGAAGCTGGTTGAACATCGAATCGCCGACGCTCGCATACCAGGCGCCGCGAAGAGCCGGGGTCCGGCCGAGGCCGGTCTCGGTCGCCCACAATTCGGTGCCGAGCAGCCGCACCCGCGCATTCGCGCCGCTCTTCAGCAAAGGCGCCGCAGCCGCCGCGCCGCGGCCGCCGTCGGCGATCAGGACGGCGTCGTAATCCCCTTGCGCGTAAAGCCGTGACACCGCCGTCCTGACGGCGGCCGGGCCGCCGTCGAAGCTCTGCATGGCGACGAGGCGTCCACCTTCCTCCTCGACCGCCCCGACCATCGCGTCCGAGGCGCGCCGGCCGTAGACGTTGGCGGGCGCAAGCACTCCGAATCGCTCGAGGCCGGCGCTTCGGGCATGGCCCACGACCCGGGCAATCGACTGGCCGGGCGTGAATCCCATCAGATAGACTCCGTTGCCAGCGACGCTCGTATCGTTGGAGAAGCTGATCACCGGAACGTCGGCGCGGCGAGCGACGGGCGCCACCGCCCGAACGTCTTCGGCGAGCAGGGGACCGAGGAAGAGGCCGTTCCCGTCGGCGAGGGCCTGGTTCGCCGCGGCCACGGCGCCGCCGCGGGCGGTGTCGTAGACGGTGATCCGGATCCGATCGCCGCCCGAGTCGAGCAGAGCGAGGTTGGCGGCGTTGGCGATCGACTGGCCGACTCCGGCATTGGCGCCCGAGGTCGGGACCAGCACTGCGACTCGGTTGCGAGTCTCCTCAGGTGGGAGCTGAGGGCCGGGTTCCTCTTCGCGCGGCTGCTCGACTTCCTCGGGCAGCTCGGCCGGCGGAAGCTCGGGACGCGGCTTGGGAACGAGCTGGCATCCGGCGAGGGATGCTGCCAGCACGGCCGATCCGGCCAGACCGAGGACGTTGCCCCGCGCTTGCGACCGGGGGGATTGCTCTGCCATGACCCTCATCCTCATGAACGCGCTTCCACCCGGCCTCTATATCGTCGCGACCCCTATCGGCAATCTTTCCGATCTGTCGCCGCGGGCCGCCGACGTGCTCGCCCGGGCCGACCTGATCGCCGTCGAGGACAGCCGGGTCACCGCCAAGCTCCTCCATCATATCGGAGCCAGGCGGCCGATGCTGCCCTATCACGATCACAATGCCGAGCGGGTGCGCCCGCAGTTGCTCGACCGGATGCGCGAGGGGGCGGTGGCGCTCGTCTCGGACGCCGGGACCCCGCTGATCTCCGACCCTGGCTACAAGCTGGTCCGCGACGCCCGGGCCGCCGGAATCCCGGTCGTCACCGTCCCCGGCCCGTCCGCCGTGGTCGCGGCCCTGACCCTGGCCGGGCTTCCGACCGACCGCTTCCTGTTCATGGGCTTTCTTCCCCCGAAGAGCGGGGCAAAGGCTGCGGCGATCGCGGAGGTGGCGTCGATTCGGGCAACCCTCGTCCTCTACGAGAGCGGCCCGCGCCTCGCCGCGACGCTGAAGGCGCTCGGGGAGGGGCTTGGCGACCGCGAGGCGGCGGTAGCCCGGGAGATCAGCAAGAAGTTCGAGGAGACGGTGACCGGCACCCTTTCCGGGCTTGCGGAGCGCTATGCCGAGGCTTCGCCCAGGGGCGAGATCGTCGTCGTCGTGGCGCCGCCGGGCGAGACGGCGGCGGCGGGCGAGACCGAGGTGGACGAGGCGCTTCGCGAGGCCATGGGCCGGCTTTCCGCGTCTCGCGCCGCCGCTGAAGTGGCGGAGAAGCTCGGGGTGCCCAGGCGCCAGGCCTATGAGCGGGCGCTGAAAATCAAATGAAGCGGCAGCGGGCGGAGCGGGGCGGCCGGAGAGCGGAGAGGCTCGCTTCGCTCTGGCTCCAGCTCAAGGGCTGGAAGATCCTCGGCCGGAGGGTTCGGACGCCGGTCGGGGAGGTCGACCTCGTCGCCCGGCGCGGGTCGACGGTGGCGTTCGTGGAAGTGAAGGCGAGAGCGACCGCGCTGGAGGCCGGCCTCGCGCTGGACGAGTGGCGGCTTCGGCGAGTGGCGGCCGC
The DNA here is from genome assembly GCA_036386845.1 of Allosphingosinicella sp. Lineage (GTDB taxonomy): Bacteria > Pseudomonadota > Alphaproteobacteria > Sphingomonadales > Sphingomonadaceae > Allosphingosinicella. The sequence goes on from DASVUW010000066.1 coordinate 4,496, forward strand.
GGCCGAGGCGCTCGCCCATCGCTATGCGAGGACCGGCGACGACATCAGGCTCGACGCCATTTTCATCGTTCCGCGGCGCCTGCCGCGACACATGGTCAATATCTGGCACGGATGATCCGGCACGGATGACAGCGGCCCCGGGCCCCGCTAAGCGCGCGCCATGAGCCTCAACGTCGCCGTCCAGATGGATCCTCTCGAGGGGATCAACATCGCCGGCGATTCGACCTTCGCGATCATGCTCGGCGCCCAGGAGCGCGGACACCGGCTGTTCCACTATCTGGCTCCAAACCTCAGCTACCGCGACGGCCGGGTGACGGCCCGGGCCCGGCCGGCCGAGGTGCGGGACCGGCCGGGCGACCATCACAGCTACGGCGAGTGGCGGACCCTCGACCTCGCCGACGAGGTCGACGTCGTCCTGATGCGCCAGGACCCGCCTTTCGACCTCGGCTACATCACCGCGACCCATCTTCTGGAGCGGATCCACCCCCGCACCCTGGTCGTCAACGATCCGGCTTCGGTCCGCAATGCGCCCGAAAAGCTCTTCGTGCTCGATTACGCCCGCTTCATGCCGCCGACCCTCATCACCCGGTCCCTGGACGAAGTGCGCGCCTTCCAGGCGGAGCATGGCGAGATCGTGGTGAAGCCGCTCTACGGCAATGCCGGGACCGCAGTGTTCAAGGTCGGGCGCGACGGGTCCAATCTCGGCTCTCTGGTAGAGCTCTTCTCCCATGTCTGGGTCGAGCCCTTCATGGTGCAGGCCTTCATCCCGCAGGTGGCCGAAGGGGACAAAAGGATCGTCCTGGTGGACGGCAAAGTGAGCGGGGCGATCAACCGGGTGCCCGGCCAAGGCGAGATCCGCTCCAACCTGGCCGCCGGCGGAACCGCCCACGCGACAGACCTCACGGATCGGGAGCGCGAGATCTGCGACTCGCTCGGGCCCGAGCTTGCGAAGCGCGGCCTGCTGTTCGTGGGGATCGACGTGATCGCCGGCTTCCTCACCGAGATCAACGTCACCTCCCCGACCGGGATCGTCGCCATCGACAGGTTCAACGGCACCGACACTCCGGCCCTCATCTGGGACTCGATCGAAGCGAAGCTCCGCTGAGATGAGCGACTGGACGACCGACCTCATCGAGCAGACCGGCTATGTCGGCATATTCCTGCTCATGTTCCTGGAGACGATCTTCCCCCCGATCCCGTCCGAGGTGATCATGCCGCTCGCCGGAGTCCAGGCCGCCCAGGGCGAGCTTTCGCTATGGGCGGTGATCGCCAGCGGAACGGGCGGAGCGATGCTCGGCAACCTGTTCTGGTACGCGCTCGCCCGAGTGATCGGGATGAAGCGCTTCAAGCCTTTCATCGTCCGCTACGGCCGCTGGCTGACCCTGGACTGGGACGACGTCGAGAAATCCGAGCAGCTGTTCGGGCGGTTCGGCGGCTTCATCGTCTCGGGCGGCCGGATGCTCCCGACCATCCGCTCGGTCATCTCCATTCCCGCCGGGCTTCTCAACATGCGCCTGAAGAGCTTCCTGCTCTGGTCGACGCTCGGAACCGCCTTGTGGACGGCCCTGCTGGCGGCCGCGGGCTGGGGCCTCGGCAAGGCTTTTCGGGACATCGAGAAGGTCCTGGGCCCGCTTTCGACCGCGATCATTGTCCTCATCGTCGTCGCCTACGTCTGGCGCCAGGCGACCTGGCGGAGGCGGCACCGCTAGTCCGTCATGCCAGCGAAGGCTGGCATCCCCGGGGGTGAAAAGCGCGGTGTCCTTCACCCGCTGGGGCCCCAGCCTTCGCTGGGGCGACGGTCACGCGCGAGGATGGGCGTTGCAATATCGGTAATTGGTGCCTGGCACCGATTTCCGATTGGAAGAGCCCAATCATTACAGCACCTTGATAATTGGTGCCTGGCACCAATTACCGATAAATGCGCATTTCCGATAAAGCCCCGGCCAGCTCCGGCTAAGCACGCGGATGGGCGTTGCGGTAGACGTCCATCAGGTGGGCGGCATCGACGGCCGTATAGATCTGCGTCGAGGAGAGGCTGGCGTGGCCGAGCAGCTCCTGGAGCGAGCGCAGATCGGCACCCCGGCCGAGGAGATGCGTGGCGAAGCTGTGGCGCAAGGCGTGCGGCGTTGTCCGGTCGGAGAGGCCGAGTCGGACCCGCGCCTTGCGGACGACCCGCCGGATCATCTCGCCGTTCAAGGGGCCGCCCCTGGCGCCCCGGAACAGAGGCGCGTCGCCGGATGGCCGGTAAGGACAGATCGACAAATAATGCTCGATCGCTTCGCGCACCGGAGCGAGCAACGGCACGACCCGGGTCTTCGCCCTCTTGCCGGTGACGCTCAGCGCCTCGCCGAGGGGAAGGGCCGCTCCGCTCAGGCCGAGCGCTTCCGCGACCCGAAGTCCGGAGCCGTAGAGGAGGAGCAGGACCGCCCGGTCGCGGGCGGCGATCCAGGGTTCGCTCGAATCTTCGCCCGCCTCTTCGGCGAGCGCGACGACGTCGTCCGGAGCGACCGGACGCGGCACGCTTCGCGGACGCTTGGGCCCCTTCAGTCGAGGCAGGCCGGGTTCCCCGCCTCGCTCTGCGCAGGCGAAGGCGAGAAAGGCGCGGACGGCGGATAGCTCGCGCGCCGCCGAGCTGTTCCCAAGCCCTTCGCTCCGCCTGTGGGCGAGGAAGGCGCGCAGGTCCTTCGCCTCCAGGCCGGCGAGCGCCGGGCCGTCAACGGGGCCGCCGAGATGCCCGGAGAGGAATCCGATCAGGCGATGGGCGGTGGCGGCGTAGGCGCGCACCGTGTGGGGTGAGCGGCGCCGGTCGTTGGCAAGATGCTTCTGCCACCGAAAAGCGGTCGTTGCGGCCGGATGGCCGATCAGGGGATCAGCCACCGGCCCATCGAGCGGGTGAGGACCCGGCCCAGGAACATGAGCAGCTCGGAGCCGTGGCGGGTCTCGAAGCCCTGAGCCTCGCGCTGTCCCAGCGCGAGCAGTCCGCTGGGCAAGGGCGGTTCGCTGTCGAGCCTGACCAGCGCTTCCGCCTTGATCAGCTCGCAGGCCGGGCCGAACAGGGGATGGCCGCGGCCTACTCCCCGAAGGACGACCCCGTCGAGACCTTCGAGGGAGCGTTGGATGACCCGGACATCGACGAATTGCAGGCCCGAGGCGTCGGCCCGAACGCCCTTGTCCCCGGCGAAAAGCGCGACGGCGACGGCGTCGAGGCCGAGTATGTGGGGCCATTCCTGAGTGACGATGTGGATGAGATGGTCGAAGCCTTCCGCCTCGATCGCCGCAAGGACCGCCTCGTGGATCGAGGCGACCGCCCCCGAATGGCCGCGGGCGAAGGCGATGAGGTCCTGATTGGCCTCTTCCGCCGCCGCGACCCGGGCTCGGAGCTTGGCCACCGCCCGATCCTCGAAGTTGATCACCTTTCCCATCGGGGTGAAGGTAACTCGAACAAGGTTAAGAAGCGATGGCTTTTGTCCTCCCCATCCAAAGATGGGGAGGGGGACCACCCGAAGGGTGGTGGAGGGGTAAATGCCCGAGGCCTCGCCAACTACCCCTCCACCATGCTTCGCATGGTCCCCCTCCCCATCCGCTTCGCGGACGGGGAGGCAAAGTTACCCGATCTTCTGACCCGTCTTCGCCCAATCCGAAACGAAGCCCTCCAGGCCCTTGTCGGTCAACGGATGCTTGAAGAGCTGGCGGATGACGGCCGGGGGGGCCGTCATGACGTCGGCGCCGATCATCGCCGACTGGAGGACGTGGATGGGATGGCGGATGCTCGCGACGAGGATCTGGGTCTCGAAATCGTAATTGTCGTAGATGGTGCGGATCTCGGAGATGATCTGCATCCCGTCGAAGCCGGTATCGTCGTGGCGGCCGACGAAGGGGGAGATGAAAGTCGCTCCGGCCTTGGCGGCGAGAAGGGCCTGGTTGGCGGTGAAGCACAAGGTGACGTTGACCATCGTCCCCTCTCCGGTCAGCGCCTTGCAGGTCTTGAGGCCGTCGATGGTGAGCGGGACCTTGACCGCGATGTTGCGGGCGATCTTCCGGAGCACTTCGGCCTCGCGCATCATCTCGGCGTGATCGGTAGCGACGACCTCGGCCGAGACCGGCCCGGGGACGATTCCGCAGATCTCGCCGACCACTTCGAGGAAGTCGCGCCCCGCCTTGTGGATGAGGGACGGGTTGGTGGTGACTCCGTCTAGCAGGCCTGTCTCCGCAAGGTCGCGAATTTCGTTCGTGTCGGCGGTGTCGACGAAGAATTTCATGGAATCGGGTCCTTGGGGCTGGGTTCAGCGGCCTTCTAGGGCAGGTTCGATGGATAGTGAAACACCGTCATTGCGAGCGAAGCGAAGCAATCCAGCGCGGAGCCTCCGGCAAATGCCGCAGCTGGATTGCCGCGTCGCTTCGCTCCTCGCAATGACGGGCGGGGACGGCCTTGGCGACCTTCGATGAGCGGCGGGAGCTGAACTGGGCGATCTGGGTAACCGTCAAAGTACTACTTTGAGGTCCCTCCCGGGATGGCGGTCATCGGCGTCCGAACAGGACGGCGAGCGCCGGGTCGCCGGCCGATCCCGGGTCGGCCCGGATCGCGGCTTCCTCCCGTCCGATAGCGCGATAGAGGGCTGCGGCGGTCTTGCGGGTGACGTCGGCCTGCAGCCCCGGGAAGTTGATGGCGGTCGCAAACTGGAGGGCGCGCTGGATGACTCCATTCTCCGCAAGGCGAAGCGCCTCCCCGACCCCGGGGAAGAGGGCGTCGAAAATCCGCTCGCCCATCGACCGGGCGAGATAGTCGGTAGCCGCCGTGGGGCCGCCCCGGGCGATCGCGAGCGCATCCGTGATCGTCATGTCGCGGATCGAATCGTAGATTGCGGGAGCCGCCCGCCGGGCGCCCTCCTCCGCCGCCCGGTTGACGACCCTTATCAGCCGGTCCTGGACGGCCCGGGTGCCGAGCGCGACCGCGAGGGTGGCGGTGATCGTGCTTCCGCCGAGCTGCGGCGGAGGCTGGATGCGCGCGATATCGTCGCGGAAGAAGCCCTCGTCCGTCAGGAGGCGGGCGAAGGCGCGCTGGGAGGAAAGGGTGAGCAGCCGGCGGATGGCCGGCTCGAGATTGGGGACGTCTCCGAGACGGGTCATGCAGCCGGGCACGGTCAGAAGCGGAAGGACGAGCCCGGCGGCGACGAGGCCTCGGCGGGAAAATGAGGGGGTCATGAGCGGGTAACGACCCGTCTTGCAGCTTGTTTCCACGCCCGTCATGCCGGACTGATCCGGCATCCGCCTTTCCAGCTCCTTCCGAACCAGGTCAGCCCGGCGCAAGCCGGGACCTCGGGACAAGAAGTCTCGGCGGCTCTCCCCGAGGTCCCGGCTTTCGCCGGGATCACGGTACGTCAATTTCGAATGCCGAGCGCGTTCCGGTTGCGTTTCGCTCCCGGGGACTCGATCTAGGAGGCGTGAACCGCTGCCGAGTCCTCCTTCTGAACGCCGCGCTCGGCCCGCTCGATTACCGGGTGCCGGCGGGGATGGAGGTGGCCCCGGGGTCGATCGTGCTCGCTCCGCTCGGGCCGCGGCAGATGACGGGGGTGGTGTGGGAGGAGGATCGGCTCGAGGCGGAGGCGGTCGGCGACAATCGCCTGAGGCCCCTTCTCCAGGCCTACGACCTGCCGCCGCTGGCGGACTCGCTTCGACGGCTGATCGAGTGGACTGCCGATTACTACCTCGCCCCGCTGGCCTCGGTGCTGCGAATGGCGCTCGCTTCGGCCAGCGCGCTCGAGGGCGGCCGGACCGTCACCGAATATCGCGCCACCGGCTTCGTCCCCGAGCGGATGACCGCGCAGCGTGCCCAGGCGCTGGAGCGGATCGGCGGGCGGCAGGGACTGGTGCGCGAGCTGGCCATTGCCGCCGGAGTCTCGGACGGGGTGATTCGCGGGCTCGTGAAGACGGAGGCCATCGAAGCGGTCGAAGTCTCGGTGGACGATCCCTTCCCCCTCCCCGATCCCGACTTCGCACCGCCCGAGCTCGAGCTTGCGCAGGGGGCGGCGGCGCATGTCTTCGTGGAAGCGGTACGCTCGGGCGAGTTCGCGCCCTTCCTGCTCGACGGGGTCACCGGCTCCGGAAAGACCGAAGTCTATTTCGAGGCGGTGGCGGAAGCGTTGCGGCTGGGGCGGCAGACGCTTGTCCTACTGCCCGAGATCGCGCTCACCGAGCCCTTCCTCAAGCGCTTTGCCGCACGCTTCGGCCACGAGCCGATCGCCTGGCATTCGGGCCTGCGCCAGTCCCAGCGCCGGCGCGCGTGGCGGGCGATCGCCAGCGGCGACGCCAAAGTGGTGGTCGGCGCCCGCTCCTCGCTCTTCCTGCCCTATCCGAAGCTCGGCCTCATCGTCGTCGACGAGGCGCACGAGACCAGCTTCAAGCAGGAGGAGGGAGTCCAGTATCACGCCCGGGACGTCGCGGTGATGCGGGCCAAGCTGGAGGGCCTCCCGATCGTCCTCGCCTCGGCGACTCCGGCGATCGAATCGCGGCAGATGGCGGAGATCGGGGTCTATACCGAGGTGAAGCTGCCGGAGCGCTACGGGGTCGCCGAGCTTCCCGACATCGAGGCGCTCGACCTCACCGCCGATCCGCCGCCGCGCGGGCGCTGGCTAGGGCCCCGGCTGGTCCGCGAGCTGGACGAGACCTTGGCGAGAGGCGAGCAGGCCCTGCTCTTCCTCAACCGCCGCGGCTACGCTCCGCTTACCCTGTGCCGCCATTGCGGGCACCGCTTCCAATGCCCGAACTGCACCGCCTGGATGGTCGAGCACAGGCTGGTCCACCGGCTCGCCTGCCATCATTGCGGCCATATGATGCCGCCTCCGAAGGCCTGCCCCGAATGCGGCGAGGAAGGAAGCCTGGTGCCGGTGGGGCCGGGCGTGGAGCGGATCGCCGACGAGGTGGCGGCCCTGTTCCCGGACGCGCGCACCGCGGTCGTCACCTCGGACACGATCTGGTCGCCGGCCAAGGCCGCCGAGTTCGTCGGCCGGATGGAGGCGGGCGAGATCGACATCGTCGTCGGCACCCAGCTGGTCACCAAGGGCTATCATTTCCCCAACCTCACCCTGGTCGGGGTGGTCGACGCCGACCTCGGGCTCCAGGGCGGCGACCTTCGGGCGGCGGAACGGACGTTCCAGCAGATCGCCCAGGTGGCCGGGCGAGCCGGTCGAGGCGAGAAGCCGGGCCGGGTGCTGGTCCAGACCCACGAGCCTTCCGCGGCGGTGATCGAGGCGCTCGTCAGCGGCGATTCCGAAAGCTTCTACGCCGCCGAGACCCAGTCGAGGCGCGAAGCGGCGATGCCGCCCTTCGGCCGGCTAGCGGGAATCGTCATTTCCTCGGAGGATTCGAACGAGGCGATCGAAGCGGCGAAGCTGATCGGCCGGTCGGCGCCGAGGGTGGAAAACATGGCCGTGTTCGGCCCGGCCCCGGCGCCGCTCGCAATGCTTCGAGGGCGGCATCGCCAGCGCCTGCTGGTCCACGCCGCCCGCTCGGTCGACATGCAGGACGTGATCCGCGACTGGCTCGGCAAGCTGAGCTGGCCGCGGGGGGTCCGGGTGACCGTGGACGTCGACCCTTATTCCTTCCTCTGAGATAAGCGTTGCCAGACACCATTTTCATAACAACGGCCGGCTTCACCGGGGCATTCCCAGCTTTCTTCCGATCAGCTAAGTTACTGGCTGCAGCAAAAGACGGTGGAATGATGAACCGGCTGATCCGATTTGCCTGGCTGGCGCTGCTCGCCTGCCTCCCCTCGGCCGCAGCCGCCGAATGGCGGGAGGCGAGCAGCAAGCATTTCGTCGTCTATTCCGAAGGCAGCGCTCAATCTCTGAGGGAGTTCGCGACCAAGCTCGAGAAGTTCGACAAGGCGATGCGCTTGCGGATCGGCCTCTCCGACGTCGACTTCGGACCGGCGAACCGGGTCACCGTCTATCTGGTCGAGGATCGCCTGGCTGTGCAGCGCCTGATGAGCGGCGCAGACCGCAACATCGCCGGTTTTTACAGCGGGCGGGCGGACGGCTCGATCGCGGTCGTCCCGCGCAGCAGCGAGGTGCGCACCATCAACGACATCGCTCCCGCCACCATCCTCCTCCACGAATATTCGCACCACATCATGATGCAGAATGCCAGCGTCGCCTATCCGGCCTGGTTTCGCGAGGGCTTCGCCGAATTCAATTCCACCGCCCGATTCGAGAAGGACGGCTCGATCGGATTCGGCGCGGCGGCCAATCACCGGGCGCGCAGCCTGATCGGAATGGCTCCGCTGCCCATCGAGCTTCTGTTCGACCCGGGTCGGCGCAGGCTCAACCAGGTCGAATGGGAAGCCACGATCTATGGGCGCGGCTGGCTGCTCACCCATTTCCTGATGTTCGAGCCGAGCCG
>DASVUW010000067.1:0-6336 GCA_036386845.1 Allosphingosinicella sp.
GAGCGCCCAGCCGTCCTGCCGCTGGACGAAGGCGGCAGCCTCGTCGTCGCGGTCGGGGCTCCGGCCCAGCTCGGCGATCGTCCGCTCGATGACGGAATCCAGAGCGGGCCGGCCTCGGCCCATCACGGCCACCGGCTCGCCTTTGGGCGTGATTGCCAGGGTGTCCATGTTGATCGCCGCGACGATCGAAGCGAGGGGGACGGCGGGGCGCGAAGCGAAATATTCCGCGCCGAGGAGGCCCATCTCCTCGGCGGTCGTAGCGAGAAACAGGATGTCGCGCTTCTGCCGCTTGCCCCGGCCCAGAGCCCGGGCGATCTCGAGGAGCGCCGCAATGCCGCTCGCATTGTCGACGGCGCCGTTGCAGATGCGGTCCGCCCCCTCCTTCTCACACTGGCCGAGATGATCCCAATGGGAGAGGTAGAGCAGACTCTCGCCGCCGCCCCCCGAGCCTCGGATCCGGCCCAGCACGTTGTTCGTCCGGATCGTCTCGACCGCGGTGGCGACATCGAAGCTAGCTCGAAGCTTGAGCGGCACGGGCCTGAAGCCGGGCCCGGGCGCGGCCATCAGGGCCGCGGGGTCGACGCCGGCGGAGCGCAATAGCGTCTCGGCCGCCGCCTGCGACATCGCCCCGGCGATCGGGGGCGGTTCCAGGATCGCGAGCCTTTTCTGGCCGGCGTCGTAGATGCGCTGCCAGACGGGCCAGGGCAGGTCCTTGCCGACGATCCCGATCACCGCCGAGGCGCCGGCCGCCGCGACCGCCTTGGCCCGTTCGGAATAGCCGGGGAGGCCAGCGCCCTCGGGCGTATCGTTGAGGATGAGGACGACGGCGCCCTTCAGATCCGCGCCGGCGAGCTGGTCGATGCCCTTTGCCGGCACTACTGCGCCGTGGCCTGCGAAAACCACCGGCGCCTGGGACAGGGTCTCCCGGGCCGAGCGCCCAAGGAGGATGATTTCGTCCCGCCCGAGCTCGAGCCGCTCCCGCTTGCCGGTCCTCGACTGCCAGACGCTGCTCTGGTCGCCGGGGCGGCGGTCCTTCACCTCGAGAGGCTGGTACCAGCTGTTGCGCGGTCCGGCCGGCTCGAGCCCGAAGGACCGCATTTGCCCGGCAATATAGGCGATCGACTTCTTCTCGCCCTCGGTACCGGGCTCGCGCCCGGCGAAGTCGTCGCTGGCCAGCATGTCGATATGGCGGCGCAAGGCCTCGGTGGAGGTAGGTTCGGCCGCCACTGGAAAGGCAAGGAGGAGAAGCGCGAGAGCGGCGACAAAGCGAAGGGGCATCCCTCGGCTTAAAGCGATGGGCGCGCGGGTGGCAAGGGGAGGCGTGCATCCCATCCCTGAAAGGGAGGGGTTAGGGGTGGGTACGCGCGCAGCGCGTTCCTGCGGCGGCAGGGCTAGGGCGGGGCAGCCGAACAGCGCCGATTGCGTCGGCGCTACCCACCCCTGCCCCTCCCTTCCAGGGGAGCGGAGGCACTAGGCGCGCGCCCTGGCAAGCACCCATCTCGCCTGCTCGACGTGCATTTGCTCGATCATCTCGCCCTCGAAGCGCTCCGCCCCGCCGCCGGCCGCGGCGACCAGGCGACGGGCCGCCTCGACCTCCGCCTCGCTCGGGCCGAAAAGGCGGTTGGCGGGCTCGATCTGGCTCGGGTGGATGAGCGACTTGCCGTCGAATCCGAAACCCTTCCCCTCCGCGCACTGGGCGGCGAAGCCTTCCGGGTCGTCGAGACGGTTATGGACTCCGTCGAACGCGGCGACCCCGGCGGCCCGGGCGGCCAGGAGGATGGTCTGGAGGGCCGTGACCAAAGGCGCCCGGCTCCCGCCGGGGCGAAGCCCGAGGTCCGCGGCGAGGTCGTTGGTGCCGGCGATGAGGGCCGCCGTCTCCGGGGCGATGGCGGCGGCGTTGAGGACCCCCCGGGCCGTCTCGATCATCGCCAGGACGGGCTTGCCGGCGGCCCGCGCGGCCTCGCGCGCCGCTTCCGGGCCGGGAGTCATCGGAACGATCGCGTAATCGGCGCGGCTGCCCGCCACCGCCTCCAGATCGAGCGCATGCCAGGGATCGAGCGAATTGATCCGGATCGCGCACAGGCCCGGGAAGCCCTGGGCCGCCGCATCGACCGCGGCGGCGCGCGCCTCGTCCTTGTCGCCGGGCTTCACCGCGTCCTCGAGGTCGAGGACGACCATGTCGGCCTGAAGCCCCCTCGCCTTCTCGATCGCGCGCGGATTGGAGGCTGGAAGGAAGAGCAGTGAACGGCAGAGCCTGAGGTCGGTCTTCATAGGTCCCGATTTCGCTTGGAAGCCGCCCCGCTTGCCTACATTATGCACCGGTTCGCAAGGGGAGGCGCGGCCGTCATGATCACCACGATATTCTTCTTCCTGCTCGTTCTGGTCGTCCTGTTCCTCTTTTCCGGAATCAAGATCGTCCGCCAAGGCTATCATTACACGATAGAATATTTCGGCCGCTTCACCGCCGTCGCCCATCCGGGGTTCAATTTTTATATGCCTTTCTTTTATCGGGTGGGGCGCAAGGTGAACATGATGGAGCAGGTGCTCGACATCCCGGGCCAGGAGATCATCACCAAGGACAACGCCATGGTCTCGACCGACGGCGTGGTCTTCTTCCAGGTGCTCGACGCCGCCAAGGCCGCCTATGAAGTGTCCGACCTCTATGTCGCGATCATGCAGCTCACCACCACCAACCTTCGGACCGTGATGGGCTCGATGGACCTGGACGAGACCCTCTCCAAACGCGACGAGATCAATGCCCGCCTGCTCTCCGTCGTCGACCAGGCGACGGAGAGCTGGGGCGTGAAGATCACCCGGGTCGAGATCAAGGACATCCGCCCCCCCGCCGACATCGTCAACGCCATGGGCCGCCAGATGAAGGCCGAGCGCGAGAAGCGCGCCGTCATCCTCGAGGCCGAAGGCAGCCGCGCCTCCGCCATCCTCAGGGCCGAAGGCGAGAAGCAGGGCCAGATCCTCGAGGCCGAGGGGCGCCGCGAAGCCGCCTTCCGCGACGCCGAGGCCCGCGAGCGCGCCGCCGAGGCCGAGGCCAAGGCGACCCAGGTCGTCTCCGACGCGATCTCGGGCGGAAACACCCAGGCGATCAACTATTTCATCGCCCAGCGCTACGTCGACGCCATCTCCGGATTCGCCACCTCGCCCACCGCCAAGACCATCCTCTTCCCGGTCGAGGCGACCGCCCTCATCGGAACCCTGGGCGGAATTGGCGAGCTCGCCAGGGACGCGCTCGGAAGCGCCGCGGGCGGCTCGGAGGGCGGCCATTCCGGCGGAGCCCCCGCCCGCCGTCGCGGGCCGTTCGAAGGCCGCGGCGAGGTTCCGGGCCAGTGAGCGGCCTCGAGCTCGAGCCCCATTGGGCGTGGCTGCTCGCGGCGATCGTGCTCGGGATCGCCGAGCTGATCGTCCCGGGAGTCTTCCTGATCTGGCTCGCGGCCGCCGCGGCGGCGACCGGCCTTCTCACCCTCGCCTTCGGCATCGACCTGCCCTTCCAGTTCGCGCTCTTCGCCCTCGTCTCGATCGCCGCCGTCTATTTCGGCCGCCGCTGGTACGTGAACAACCCGATGCCGAGCGCCGACCCCCTCCTCAACGACCGCGCCGCCCGGCTCACCGGGCGCACGGTCACGGTCGCCGCCGCCATCGTCAACGGCGAGGGCCGGGTCCGGGTCGGCGACAGCGTCTGGTCCTGCCGCGGCCCCGACTGCGCGGAAGGCTCGCGGGTCCGGATCACCGGGGCGGACGGGTCCTGCCTCAAGGTGGAGCCGGTGCGGGAGATAGAGGGGCCCGCGGGCTGATGCCTTCCCGGCTGCTGGCGGTCCTGCTCCTGCTGGTCGGCGCGGTCCAGGCCGATCCCGCCGCCGCCGGACCGTCGGCCGGCGCCGAGAAAGCCCGAATCGAGGCGCTCATGCGGCGCGCCCTGGAGGCCGGGCGGGCCGAGCTGGAGAAAATGACGGACCGGAAGGCCGAGATCGATCCGGACGACCGCTCCGACGCCGAGAAGCAGTTCGCCCGGCTGCTCCGGCGGGTCGAGGGCTGCGACTCCGTCCTGGCCGAGATCAGGCCGACGGCCCTGGTCATGGGACAGGGGATAGACCTGCTCATCCGCGATTCGATCGCGGACGGCGACCGGCGCTGCGCCGCCCTGCTCGCGCCGCTGATGCTCGAGCGTTCCGAGGACCCGATCTACACCAGGGCCGGGCATATCCGGCTCCGCTTCCAGGCGGGCGCGCTGCTCGACGCCTCCGGCAAGCCCGAAGGGCGCGCGATCATGCGCGAGGCCGAGGCGCAGCTGCGCGCCGCCGGCGCCACCGAAAGCCTGTGGGACGGCCGGAAAAACGCGATCGTCTATTATTCCGACGGACCGGGCTTCAAACCCTATCTCGAATATCTCGCCGAGCGGATGGGCGCCGAGCCGCAAAAACCGTTCGAGCCGACCCGCAACGGCCTGTTCACCCTGTTCGCCCGCCACGGCCGCTGCGACCTAGTGAGGAAGGCCGCCGCTCCGTTCCCGGGCGATTGCAAGCAGGCGACGCAGTGGGCGGAGGCCCAGGACAATGTATCGCCGGAGGCGGTCGAGGGATTGAAGCAACTGGCTTCCGCCTTCGGCTATGAGGAGCTTCCGGTCGACGAGAAAGGCCTTGCCGCGGCGATCGAGGGCCCGGTGCGCTGGGGCCGGATGACCAAGCTGCTCATGTTCGTCATCCGCTGCGAGGAGGCGCTGGGGACCCGGCCGGCGGCCCGGGGCAGCCGCTAGCGCCGCCCCAGAATGTCGGGGCGCTTCGCCCAACTGCAAAAGAAGTGAGGCCGTACGCGGAGCCGGCGCTGCGGATAACGGCCCCTGTCCCGCGCTTCAGGATCCAACGCGACGACGCGACGACGCAACGAGGCTGAGGTGGGGGCTGACCGCGGAGCTGTCATCCACCCGGCCTCGTTGCGTCGTTGCGTTTTTAAGATGATCGGCCTGCGGCCGGCGAGGACCTGGACGCGAAGCAAAAGCGTCGGTTTTCCGGCTGCTTAGGGCCGCCCTATCGTGGCATGCAGGAAACGACCCACCCGTTCGCCATATTCCTCGCCGCTCAGAGCGCCCATGGCGGCATGGTCGCGGCCGGGGACCAGCCAGAGGCGTTTGCGGCCCGGCGCGGCGGCGAACAGGGCTCGGGATTCGTCCGGAGGCGTGTAGCGATCCTGCTCGCCGCCGAGGACGAAGACCGGGCCCGGGTAGCGGCGCAGGGCCTCGAGGGGGGAGAGCCGGGCGGGCCAGGCGCCGAAGCGCGGTTTGGACTGGAAGCTCAGCAGGGGTTCGAGCAGCCTGGCGGGCGCGGCGCCGAGGCGGTCGGCGATGCGGTTGCGGATGGCGCGGCGGATGTCGGGGTAGACGGCCTGGAGGACGAGGGCGTCGGCGGGGAGCGGGCCCGAGGGGCCGAGAAGGGCCGCGGCGCCGCCGAGGCTGTTGCCGATCACCGCGACCGGGGCGCCGTGCTGGCGGCGCTTCAGCCACTCGAAGGCGCGGCGGGCGTCGGAGGATTCGCGCAGGCCGAAGCTTCGCTCCGCCATGGCGGACTGGCCGTGACCCCGGAAGTCGATGGTGAGCGCGGCATAGCCGAGGCCGGAGAGCCAGGCGGCGGTGGGAGCGGTCGAGGCTCGGGAGGCCTTCACTCCGTGAAGGAGGAGGATTGCGGGGGAGTCCGGCCGGCGGCCGGGCCGCTAGGTGGCGGCGAGGGTCAGGCCATCTTCGGCCACGATCCGGAGGTCGTGCGCCGGCGGCTGGGCCGGCGGTACGAAGCTGGCCTCTCCGCGGACCATGAGCGAGCCTGCGACCCAGCTAAGCGCCAGCCCGGCGACGAGCCCGAGGGCTCCGCAAAGTAGCACGATCCTTCGGGTCAGCCGCATGGGCGGAGGCTATTCAACCGGGAGGTGGCGTTCAACGGGGCTTCGAGGCAGAGTTTCGCACGAAGGCACAAAGATCACGAAGGCACGAAGAAGCTGGTGGATTTCGACGGTAACCTCTTCCCTGGATCGTCATCCCGGCGAAGGCCGGGACCCATGAACGCGGAGGAAGGCCGGTAGCCTCGAAGAGCAATGTCCATGGATTCCGGCCTTCGCCGGAACGACGCGAGGGGGCAAGTGCGTGCCAGGCACGTAGCTGGCACCGAAAGCCAGGAAGTCGGAGCCCTCCCGGCGGCGAGCTTTGCCTGGCGGTGCTGAAGCGGGACGTTCGGCGGCTGATGCGGTGAGGGAGCTAACTTAATTCCTCCCCGATGATCGGGTCGCCATGCCCCCGGCATGGCTTTGGACTGCCGGGGGCAGTCCGAACCTGATCATTTC
>DASVUW010000068.1:0-2197 GCA_036386845.1 Allosphingosinicella sp.
AGCGCTGGAGATGCTCCAGCCCCTCGACCGCTACGCCCGGCCATTCATGCGTATGGACCCAGCTCCAGTTGGCGATGTCGGCGATCGAATAATCGCCCGCCAGCCACTCATGCCCGTCGAGATGGCCGTCCATCACCTCGAACAGCCGACGGCTCTCGCGGCGGTAGCGGTCGATGACGCTGGGCAGCTGCTCGGGGAAATAGCGGGTGAAGACGTTCGCCTGGCCCATCATCGGCCCGACCCCGCCCATCTGGAACATCAGCCACTGCATGGCGAGGCTACGGCCCCTGGGGTCCGGCGGCATCAGCCTGCCGGTCTTCTCGGCGAGGTAGACCATGATCGCGCCGGATTCGAAGACTGCGAAATCCTCCTCGTCCCGGTCGACGATCGCGGGGATCCGGCCGTTCGGGTTGATCGCCGTGAACCAGGGCTCCTTCTGGGCTCCGGAGCGAAGGTCGAGGACGTGGAGCTCATAAGGCAGGCCCAGCTCCTCGAGCAGGATCGAGACCTTCCAGCCATTGGGCGTGGCGGCGGTGTAGAGGTCGATCATCAGCGTCTCCTAAGCGTCATCCCGGGTTACAGCGTTCGCAGGGCCCGCGCCGGCCTTGCCGCCAGCGCCGGAAGGGACCCGAGCAGGCCCAGCGCGAGAGTCACCACCGCCCCGAGCATCAGAGTCGCCCCGACCGTTCCCCAGTCGGGCGCCCAGTCGAGCTCGAATATCTTGACCACCACCCACCACCCCGCCGCGCTGCCGAGGGCGAGGGCGACGAGGCTGACGACCAGCGCGAGAGCGGTGAACTCGGCCGCCTGGGCGGCGAGGATCCGGCCTCGCGTCGCACCCAGCATCTTGAGGATGACGCTGTCATAGGTTCGAGCGCGCCGGCTGGCGGCCAGGGCTCCGACCAGCACGGCGATCCCGGCAAGGATCGCCACCGAGGCGGCGGCGCGAACCGCCATGGCGAGCTGGGAGAGCATCCCGCCGACCGCCTCGACCACCTCCTTGACCCGGATCGCGGAGACGCTCGGGAAGGCGCTCGACACGGCCCGGGCGAAGGGGCGCTCCTCGGGCTCGGGCATCGAGATCGTCGCCATGAAGCTGTGAGGCGCGCTCTCGAGCGCTCCGGGGGCGAAGACGATGACGAAGTTGAAGCCCATCGAGTCCCAGTTGATCTCGCGAAGGCTCGCGACCCTCGCCTCGATCTCGCGGCCGAGGATCGAGACGGTGATCGGATCGCCGACCCCAAGGCCCACGGCCCGGGCCGCGTCGACGTCGAGCGAGACGAGCGGCGGCCCGGAATAATCGGCGGGCCACCAGCGGCCGTCGACGATCCGGCTCCCTTCGGGCAGGGTCGCGGAATAAGTCAGCCCGCGATCGCCGCGCAGGAACCAGGCCTCGGGCGGGATCTCGGCCATGTCCGCCACGCGGCGATCTTTCACGGCCACGACGGAGCCTCGAAGCGAGGGGATGGTGACCAGCTCTCCCTGCGGGGCAGCGCTGGAGGCCATGGCCCGGAATCGGCTTATCTCCTCGACCGGAATGTCGAGCATGAAGAAGCTGGGCGCCTTTGCGGGAATGGTGGTCCGGATCTGTCCGGCGAGATTGCTCTCGATCACCGCCAGGCTCGTAAACAGGGTGAGGCCCAGCCCGAGCGCCACCACCAGCCGTCCCGTCTGGGCGCCGGGACGGTGGAGGTTGGCGAGCGCGATCCTGAAGACCGGATGCTTCGGGCGGGGAAGCCGCGAGGCGGCCCAGCGGATCAGTCCGCCGAGCAAAGTGAGGAGCAGGACGAGCCCCAGCGCCGATCCGATGAAGCCGGCGGCGAAGGCGGGCTCGCGGGCGGTGCCGACGGCCAGACCCGCAATGGCCGCCGCCGAAGCGAGGACGATCAGGACGACCGCCTTGCCCGGCCGGCGGGAGGGCTCGAGATCGCCCCGGAAGAGGGTTGCCGCGCGCACCGTGCGGGCGCGAGCGATCGGCACCAGCGCGAAGACGGCGGCGATGAGCAGCCCGTAGGCCGCGCTTGCAAGCAAGGCCTGCCAGTAGAGCGCAAGGCGCGGCGGAACCGGCAAGGCGTCCCCGGCCAGAGCGACGACGGCGGCCGGCACCAGAGCGCCCGCCGCGAGCCCGGCGAGGGTCGCTGCGGCGGCGACCAGTCCGACCTGGAGGAGATAGGAGAGGAATAGCGTCCGGCTGGTC
>DASVUW010000069.1:0-5198 GCA_036386845.1 Allosphingosinicella sp.
GGTGCCGCTATTCTGCGCGCTTCGCTCCACGAGTCCTGCATCCTTTCCGGTGGCGCGAATTGATCTTCCGGCGCCGATCCTTCACATAGGCCGCGGCCGGAGCGGGGTCCGACCATGGGGTACCGTGTAGCAATGGCCGCGAACGACTCAAAGGAGCAACTCTTTGGGGAAGTCAGCTCGTCCTGCATGGGGTTGATCGGCCGGATCGCGCTTTCCTACGAGGCCGATCCGTCGCTCCGGCGCGAGCTGATCCAGGACATCATGCTGGCGATCTGGCTGGCGCTCAAAAACTATCGGGGCGAAGCTTCGCTGAAGACCTTCGCCGCGTCGATCGCGCAGAAACGATGCATTTCGCACGTCACGAAGCGCGCCCGGGAGCCAAGGCAGGTGGAATTGCCGCCGGATCTCGTGTCCGCCGCGCCGCCGCCCGACGAGATCGCCCTTCGCAACGACCAGCGGGAACGGCTGGTGAGCATGATCCAGCGGCTTCCAATCCCGCAGCGCGAAGCTATCGTCCTGGCGTTCGAAGGTTTCACTTACGCGGAGATGGCGGACGTCCTCGGAATCTCAGCCAATGCCGTGACGCTTCGATGCCAGCGCGCCAAGGCCACGCTCAAGTCTCTTATGGAGCAGCGCTCATGACCGGCCCAGACCTCGACGACTTCGCGGAGCTCTGGCAGGGCGATCCCGATCCGCTCGAGCAGGCCCGGATGGAGGCGCTGGCCGCGAAAGCCCGTCGGCGGGGCCGGTTGCTGGCCTATGCCGATGTCATGCTTGCGGCGCTTATCGTCGGTGGAAGCATCTTCGGGGCTTTCGCCGTGCGCGGACCCGTCACGATGGTCACGGCGCTTCTCCTGGTCGTCGGAACGACCTGGTTCACCGTGAAGCTGAGGGCGACCCGGCAGATGTCGCGAACGCTAAGCACCGTCGACAGGGAGAGCTTCATCGAGACGAGCGTGCGGAATGCCCAGGCAGGCCTGCGGCGGATCACCATAGGTTTGATTTTCGTCCCTCTTCTCGTCCCTACCGTTCTCGTATGGAAGGTCAGCCTTCGCCACGGCGGGCGGATACCGGACCCGTGGCAGGTGATGCTCGACTGGGCACAGTCCCCGCGGGGCATCATCACCATGTGCCTGATGGCGGCGGCGGCGGCTTTCACCCTTCGATCCCGGCGGAAGCTGAAACGCGAGATACTGCAGCTGGAGGAATTGCGGGCCGCCTATCGGGAACAGGAGTCCAGAGAGGGAGGCTGAGGGGAATCGAGGACCGACCCACAGGCCTCTCCCACTCTTCTCCCGGAATTTCCCCCAGTAACGTCCACAACTTAGCGCGAAGAGTCCGACAGAAAGGCGCTCATGCCCGAGACTTACGAGCTTGGGTGTGGCGCTATCGTTCGGCTGCAAGATCAGTCGCCCAGGGCCGCACCTCCACCCGCCAGGACGGCTCGTACGGAGGACATGACAATGAAGGCGATCGATATCAACAAGCTGCCGGAGCTCGCCACGCGCGTGGGCATTCACGGCTCGGTCCAGCAGAAGGAGGTGGGCGGCAGCGGCTGCATGGTCATCGTCATCGCCGCGATCAGCGGCTGATCCCTGGACCGGAGGGAGAGGCCGTGACCCGGTCTCTCCGGGCGAACGCACATGGCGGAGAACTACAAATGATTCCTGGTAACGCCCTGGCGGAATGGTTGGAAAACCGCCGGGAGCAAGCCCTCACGAACGCGGCAAGAGAAGAATGCCGGCGCGAGCTCTCCGGGCTGGAGCCGATTGCCAGGTTGAATCGGGAACTCGATGCCGCGCCTGCAGGCGAAGCCGAAGCCATATTGGCCTGCGGGCGGCGCTTCCTCGAGGAGCCGAACGCCACCCGGAGCTGTCTGGATCTTCTCGGTTCATTCGCCAAAAAGGACTTTTTCTTCCGGCCTCCGCTGCCGAACCTTTCAGGAGAGGTCCATACCGGCCTCCTGCTGCTGGACCGCCCGCAGCTCACCATGCTCCTGGCCGTCGCCAGCCCCGATGCGCTGGCGACGAAGCGCAAGATCCGTCGAGGGCCGGCGTCGATCGCCTTTGCGGGCGCCCGGTCGGTGTACAAGTTCGTCAAGGCGGGCGGAGCGACCCTTTCCTTCTGGGAGACGTCCGGTCCCGCCTGGGAAGGCCGGGGCCGCTGCCGGTTCGTCGAGCGGCGCGCGATCGAGGACGGTGAGATCCTGGGGCTCGACGGCCGCTACCAAGGGTTCGTGGTGGACCATGCGGAGGGCGATATGGTCTACATCCATATGAGCACCCCGGCGGGCGCCGCCCCGCTGGTCGCGGAATATGACAGCGACAGTCTCGAATTCATCGGCGGGAGCAGCGCCGACGAGGCGAATTCCCGAACCCTCATGATGCTGTCGCTGCTTCGGCTGATGAAGCGGGGGGATGCGGCTCCGCTGTTCCGCGAAGCGCTCGGCAGCTCCCATTTCTACGCGCGATGGCACGCGATGCGCGAGTATCTGGCGCTGGATCTGACGCTGGCCCTGCCGCATCTTCGGGAGATGGCCCAAGGCGACCCGCACCCCGAGGTCCGGGTCGCCGCCGCCCGGACCCTCGAGACGTTTTTCAGCGGCGAGGCGCTCGGGCGTGGGGAGGAATTGGAATGCCTCGCCTGATCCCGGCCGAGACGGACGAGTCCATCGAGCTGGGCGACCTCGTCGACCGGCTCGAAAGCGGGCCCTTCGATCCCGACGACGAAGCGGCGATGGTCGAGTGGGGCCCCGCTCTCAAGAAGCTCGCCAACAATCGGACTTTCCTCGGCGACCTCGTCGTGAGCGAGCTCAAGCAGCATTGCGCGGGGCAGGTGGCGGCGAACCGCTACAGCGCGCAGGTGATCCTGCTTCACGGAAGCTCGAAGCGGTTCCTGCTGCGCGCCAATTTCTGGCCGGCGCTAAACGACAGCGTCGTGGTGAACAGCGGAAGCGAGGCCTTCTTCTACGATTTCCCGCACGATCATAATTTCTCGTTCCTCACCGTCGGTTATCTCGGCCCCGGCTATTGGAGCGATTATTACGAATATGATTATGGGCGGGTCCTCGGCCTGCCCGGCGAGCGGGTCGATCTTCGCTTCGTCGAGCGTTCGCAGCTCTCCGAAGGCAAAGTGCTGCTCTACCGCAAGCATCTCGACGTGCATCGGCAGCTGCCGCCCGAATCCATGTCCGTGTCGCTGAACATCCTCGCCATGTCGGCGAATAGCGAGCTTCACGATCAATATCGCTTCGACCTGGAAAAGTCCGAGATAGCGGCCCGAGTGAACCGCTCCGCGCTCGAGCCGCTGCTTCGGTTGTCGGCTCACCTCGGCGGAGCCAACGGTCTCGACCTCGTCGAGCACTTCGCCGCAAGACACCCCAGCGACCGAATCCGCTTCGCGGCCCTCCAGGCGAAGGCAGCGCTGGAGCCCGACCTGGACGGGCGAGTCGCGGTCTATCGGGAGGCATGCCGTGCCGGCGGGCTGCTGGGCGGCCTTGCAGCGCGCGAGGCCGCGGCGATCGAGTCCAACCGGTCGTGGCTGGAGACTGCGCGGACGGCGGGCGCCTAGGCTATATCGACATTCAGCAGTGGCCGGTTCTTCCCCTCTCCCGTTCTTACGGGAGAGGAGGGGCCCGCCGCGAAGCGGTGGGAGGGGAGGGTCTGTACACCGGACTTAGAAAAGACCCTCACCTCCCAAGCCTGCGGCTTGGGCCCCTCCTCTCCCGCGAAAAGCGGGAGAGGGGCAGGTGCTCTATCCGCCGGCTTGCGCCTTTAGCTTCAGCCGGTAAGCGTGGAGGAGCGGCTCCGTGTAACCGGACGGCTGCCGGTGGCCCTCGAAGACGAGGGCCTGGGCCGCTCGGAAGGCGAGGCTCGAATCGGGATCCGGGGCCATAGGCCGGTAGAGGGGATCGCCCTCGTTCTGCCGGTCGACGATTTTCGCCATGCGCAGGAGCGCGTCCTCGACCGCCTCGGCGCCGACCACCCCGTGCATCAGCCAGTTGGCGACGTGCTGGCTGGAGATCCGGCAGGTGGCGCGGTCCTCCATCAGGCCGACGTCGTGGAAGTCGGGCACCTTCGAGCAGCCGACGCCCTGATCGATCCAGCGTACGACATAGCCCAATATCCCCTGGATATTGTTGTCGAGCTCCTCGCGGATCGCTTCCGCAGTCCAGCTCCGTTCCGTCGCCACCGGGACCGTCAGCAGCCCGTGCAGGGGGGCGGGGGCCCGGGCGGCCAGCTCCCGCTGGCGCTCCGCGACGTCGATCCGGTGATAGTGGACGGCGTGGAGGGTCGCCGCAGTGGGGGAGGGGACCCAGGCCGTGCTCGCCCCGGCCATCGGGTGGGCGATCTTCTGGGCGAGCATGTCGGCCATCAGATCCGGCATCGCCCACATGCCCTTGCCGATCTGGGCGCGGCCGGCGAAGCCGCAGGCCAAGCCGACGTCGACATTGTTGTCCTCGTAGGTCTTGAGCCACTCCGAGCCTTTCATCTCGGACTTGCGGATGACCGGGCCCAGCTTCATCGCCGTATGGATCTCGTCGCCGGTGCGGTCGAGGAAGCCGGTGTTGATGAACACCACCCTGTGCTTCACCTCGCGGATCACCGCTGCGAGGTTGACGCTGGTCCGGCGTTCCTCGTCCATCACGCCGATCTTGACCGTGTGCCGGGGAAGGCCGAGCAGGTTCTCGGTCCGATCGAACAGGCGGCCGGCGAAGGCGGCCTCCTCGGGGCCGTGCATCTTCGGCTTGACGATATAGACGGAGCCGGCGGCGCTGTTGGACCGAGGCCCCCTTATGTCGTGAAGGGCAGCGAGCGAGGTGATCACCGCATCTGCCAGTCCCTCGTGCGCGTCCTCCCCGTCGATCCGGATCATAGGATTGGTCATGAGGTGGCCGACGTTGCGGACGAACATCAGGGCACGGCCCTTCAGGGTCAGCGCGGCCCGGTGCGGCGCCGCGTAGACCCGATCCGGCGCAAGCGCCCGCTCGACGCTCCGACCTCCCTTGTCGAACCCGGCGCTCAGGGTCCCCTTCATCAAGCCGAGCCAGTTCCGGTAGACGGCGACCTTTTCCTCGGCGTCGACGGCGGCGACCGAATCCTCGCAATCCATGATCGCCGTAGTCGCGCTCTCCATCAGAACGTCGGCAATGCCGGCAGGATCGTTGCGGCCGATCGGATGGTCGCGATCAACGATCA
>DASVUW010000070.1:0-4519 GCA_036386845.1 Allosphingosinicella sp.
CCAGGCGATGAAATGGGGGTTCAGGAAGCGCCGATCGACCTTGCCATAGGCCAGCGGCCCCGTCTCCCGCCCCTCCTCGTCCAGCGCCATCACCCGCCCTCCGGCGGCCTCCAGGATGGCCTGGCCGGCGGCGGTGTCCCATTCGGCGGTGGTTCCGTGGCGGGGATAGAGGTCGGCCGTGCCTTCGGCGACCAGGCAGAATTTGAGCGACGAGCTGGAAGGGACGAACTCGGCGATCCCGAGATGGGCGCCTTTCTCGGCGCTGCCGTGGGAGGCGTGGCTTCGGCTTCCCACGGCGACGAGACCGGAGGCGGGTCGAGGGCGTGGGCGGATCGGCTCCGCCGCGCCGCCGTTCCTGACCCGGAACGCGCCTTCGCCGCGGGCGCCGTAATAAAGCAGCTTCGAGTCGGGGGCGTAGATCACTCCGGCCACCGGCACGCCCACCTCGATCAGGCCGATATTGACGGTGAACTCGCCGGTCCGCTGGACGAAGCCGCGGGTGCCGTCGAGCGGGTCGACGCAGAAGAAGCGGTTGCCGAGCTCGGGTATCCGGCCGGCCGCGGCCTCCTCCTCGGCGAGGACCGGGATGTCGGGGAAGGCGGCGGCGAGGCGCTCGAGGATGATCGCTTCGGCATGGCGGTCGGCGATGGTGACGGGCGAGCCGTCCTCCTTCTCGATCACCTCGCAGCCTTCGAGGTAGATCCGCTCGATCTCCGCGCCGGCGGCGAGCGAAGCCTGGATGAGGACGGGGAGGAGGTCGGGGGGCGTCATGGCAAACTCGTCGCCCCAGCGAAGGCTGGGGCCCCGGGGGGTGAAAGGCGCAGATGTTCTTCACCCGCTGGGATGCCAGCCTTCGCTGGCATAACGGTCGCCCTCATTCCGACACCCTGTCCCAATGCCATCTGAGATGGTCCTCCATGAAGGTGGAGATGAAATAATAGCTGTGGTCGTAGCCCGGCTGCAGTCTCAGAGTCAGGGGGATCCCGGCTTCGCGGCAGGCGGCTTCGAGAAGCTCGGGCTTCAGCTCGCGCTCGAGAAAGGTGTCGGAATCGCCCTGGTCGACCAGTATTTCGGGCACTCGCGCTCCGTCCTCGATCAGGGCGACGCTGTCGTGGGCCCGCCAGGCGGAGCGGTCGGCGCCGAGATAGCGGCCCAGCGCTTTTTCCCCCCAGGGGACCTGACTTGGGGCGACGATCGGCGCGAAGGCGGAGACGCTCCGGTAGCGGGCGGGGCTGCGCAAGGCGAGGGTGAGCGCCCCGTGGCCGCCCATCGAATGGCCGGTTATCGCCTGCCGCTCCATGTCGGCCGGGAATTCGGCGGCGACGAGATCGGGCAGCTCCGCCGCGACGTAGCTGTACATTCGATAGTTCGCCGCGAACGGGTCCTCGGTCGAATCGACGTAGAAGCCGGCGCCCTGGCCGAAGTCGTAATCGGGATCGTCGGGGACGTCCGGGCCGCGCGGGCTGGTGTCGGGAGCGACGAGGATGAGCCCGAGCTCCGCGCAGACGCGCTGATACTGGCCTTTCTCGACGACGTTGGCGTGGGTGCAGGTCAGCCCGGAGAGGAACCAGAGGACGGGGAGGGCGCGGCCGGCCTCGGCCTGGGGCGGGAGGTAGATTCCGAACGTCATGTCGGTGCCGGTCTCGCGGCTGGGATGGCGGCAGGCGAACTGGGTCCCGCCGAAGGAACGGGCGGAGGAGATCGTGTCGAGGGTCATTCCATTCTCCGTCGCCCCAGCGAAGGCTGGGGCCCCAGGGGGTGAAAGGCGCGGCGGTCTTCACCCGCCGGGGTCCCAGCCTTCGCTGGGACGACGATCAGTAAACCACCACGCTCCGGATACTCTCCCCGGCATGCATCAGGTCGAAGGCCTTGTTGATGTCGTCGAGGGGCATGGTGTGGGTGATGAGCGGGTCGATCTCGATCTTGCCGTCCATGTACCAGTCGACGATCCGGGGCACGTCGGTGCGGCCCCTCGCGCCTCCGAAGGCGCTGCCTTTCCAGACCCGGCCGGTGACCAGCTGGAACGGGCGGGTGGCGATCTCGCGGCCGGCTTCGGCGACTCCGATGATGGTCGAGACTCCCCAGCCCCGGTGGCAGCATTCGAGCGCCTGCCGCATCACGTCGGTGTTGCCGGTGCAGTCGAAGCTGTAGTCGGCGCCGCCGTCGGTCAGGTCAAGGATCGCGGGCACCACCTCGTCCATCCCGATCTCGAGCGGGTTGATGAAGTCGGTCATCCCGAACGCCTGGGCCATGGCCCGCTTGGCCGGATTGACGTCGATCCCGACGATCCTGTCGGCCCCGACCAGCTTGGCGCCCTGGATGACGTTGAGGCCGATCCCGCCCAGGCCGAAGACGACGACGTTGGAGCCCGGCTCGACTCCCGCGGTCCAGATCACCGCGCCTACGCCGGTCGTCACTCCGCAGCCGATGTAGCAGATCTTGTCGAACGGAGCGTCCTCGCGGACCTTCGCCACCGCGATCTCGGGCATCACGGTGAAGTTCGAGAAGGTCGAGCAGCCCATATAATGGTGGATCGTCTCGGAGCCGAGCCGGAAGCGGCTGGTGCCGTCGGGCATCACGCCCTTGCCCTGTGTGCCTCGGATCGCGGTGCAAAGGTTGGTCTTGCGGCTGAGGCACGACTTACACTGGCGGCATTCGGGGGTGTAGAGCGGGATGACGTGGTCGCCGGCCCTGACCGAAGTGACGCCCTCGCCGACGTCGCGAACGATCCCGGCGCCTTCATGGCCGAGGATCGAAGGGAAGATGCCCTCGCTGTCCTTGCCCTCCAGCGTATAGGCGTCGGTGTGGCAGACGCCCGTCGCCATGATCTCGACGAGCACTTCGCCCGCCCTCGGCCCTTCCAGGTCGACCTCATGGATTTCCAGCGGCCGGTTCGGAGCGACGGCGATTGCGGCGCGGGTCTTCATGCAATTCTCCATGCAGGAACGAAGCGCCCTTAGACCGCATTTGCCCGGGGATGAAGATCACGGAATCATCGGTCACGATGTCCGCAAGGAGCACCGGGCGGTGATCGACGTCGAGCGGCCGCTTCTCTACCTGATCGAGGCGGACGAAGATCCGGCGCCGGTCGCGGCGGAAAGGTGCCGGGCGCGCGAATAGCTAATCCTCCCCATCGGCAGATGGGGGAGGGGGACCACATGAAATGTGGTGGAGGGGTAGAAGGCGCAGGCCTTGGCCGTCTCGCGCTGGATCCTCGGATTCATCGGCAGCTACCCCTCCACCATGCTTCGCATGGTCCCCCTCCCCATGCTGGCATGGGGAGGACGAGTCAGTGCCGCCATTTCCTCCGGTCGGCAAGGATCGCCGCAGCCGCATTGTGGCCCGGCGCTCCAGTCACCCCGCCTCCGGGATGCGCGCCCGATCCGCACAGATACAGCCCCGGAACCGGCATCCTATAGTCCGCGTGGCCGAGCATCGGGCGGGCGGAGAAGAGCTGGTCGAGCCCCATCTTGCCGTGGAAGATGTCGCCGCGCGGCACTCCGAATCGCTGCTCGAGGTGCCAGGGCGACAAAGCGAGGCGGCCGACCACCGACGCCTTGAAGCCCGGCGCATAGCGGTCGACATGGGCGATGATATGATCGGCCGCCTCGTCGGCGCGGGCTTCCCAGCCGCCGTCCACCTCATAGGGGAAATGCTGGCAGAAGAGGCTCGCGACATGGCTCCCGGGCGGAGCGAGGCTGTCGTCCAGAGTGGAGGGGATCAGCATCTCGACGATCGGCTCCCGGGCCCAGCCTTCGGTCCGGGCGCTGGTATAGGCGCGGTCCATATAGGCCAGCGACGGAGCGACGATGATCCCGGCGGTGAGATGGTCGCCGGGCTGGGGAAGGCTGGTGAAGCGGGGCAGCTCGGACAAAGCGAGGTTCATCCGGAAAGTCGCGGATTCGGCGGCCCAGCCTGCCATCCGGCGGGCGATCCCGGGCTCGACGGCGCCTTCCGGGAGGAGGCTTCCGAAGAGGAACCGCGGATTGACGTTGGCGGCCACCGCCCTGGCCCGCCAGGCCTTGCCGCCCGCCACCACTCCGGCCGCCCGCCCGCGCTCGACGATGATCTCCTCGACCGGCGAATCGAGGACGATCTCGACGCCTTTCGAACGCGCCGCTTTCGCCATGGCCTGGGTGATCGCGCCCATCCCGCCAATGGCGTGCCCCCAGGCGCCCGCCACGCCCGCGGCCTCGCCGAACAAGTGGTGGAGAAGGACGTAGGCCGAGCCGGGATCGTAGGGGCTGGCATAATTGCCGACCACCGCGTCGAACCCGAACAGCGCCTTCACGATGTCCGTCCTGAAGCTGCGATTGAGAATGTCTGCGGCGCTTTTGGTGAAGAAGTCCAAAAGGTTGCGCTGTTCTTCTAGCCCTAGCGTCCGGACGCTGTTGCCGAGCTTCAGGAGCGCGAGAACATCGGCGACGCCGCCGCCCGCATTGGGCGGAGCGCGAAGCAGCCACTGCCTGAGGATCGCGATGACCGACTCGAGCGCGCGCGAATATTCGTCATAGGCCTC
>DASVUW010000071.1:0-2996 GCA_036386845.1 Allosphingosinicella sp.
TCATTGCGAGGAGCGAAGCGACGAAGCAATCCAGTGGGCGGAGGCGCTCGCTGGATTGCTTCGCTTCGCTCGCAATGACGGTCGAGTCACGCTGAAGCGGAGTCCGTCGTCGTCCCTGCCGACGATGTAACGTTTCTGCAACAATGCGCCGAAATTTGCGCTGCCGGATTCGAAATTCCTTCCTGCAGAGTCCGTTCTCTGACCTGATGCCGCCACGAAAACGGGGAGGTTCGAATGATCGTGGGAAGTTGGAAGTTGCGGTCGGGTTGCGCGTCCATGGCACTCATCGCGGCTGTCCTCGCGGCGCCGGCGCAGGCGCAGGCCCCTGTGCCGGAGGAGCCGGTGCAGACGGACGCACAGGGCCAGGAGGCCCAGAGCCAGGAGGATATCGTCGTCACCGGCTCCGCATCCGCCGCAACCCGCTGGATCTCGATGCGCCGGTCACCTTCGTCGACCGCGCCGACATGGAGAAGACCGGCCTCAACTCCGTCAACGACGTGCTTCAGCGACTGCCGAGCTCCGGCGGCGGCCTCAACTCCAAGTTCAACAATTCGGGCAATCTCGGCAACCCGCCCGACGGCGGCGGAGTCGGCGCCGGCGCGGCAGAGATCGACCTGCGTTACCTGGGCTCGAGGCGTGTGCTCGTCCTGGTCGACGGCCTGCGCTTCGTCAACGGCGCCTCCGCGAGTGGCGTGCCTGGCTCGACCGATCTCAACGCCATTCCGGAAAGCGCGATCGAGCGGGTCGAGGTGCTCCAGGACGGCGCCTCCGCCATCTACGGGTCGGACGCGATCGCGGGGGTCGTCAATATCATCACGAAGCGCAACCAGAGCGGCTTCCTCGCGTCGGCGCAGCTGGGCGGTTATGACGAAGGCGACGGCTTCAGCCAGAACTACCAGCTGAGCTGGGGCAATGGCGGCGAGGGCCGGCTCAGGATCGTGCTCGGCGGAAGCTACGTGAAGCAGGATCCGGTTTATGCCGGCCAGCGGGCGCTTTCCGCCTTCCCCGAACCCTATGCCACCGCGTGCGTGGCGACCTGCTCCAGCTTCACCCCGAACGGCCGCTTCACCGGAAGCGCGTTCGTGGGCGGCAACGCGACCCTTGTCGCGCCGGTCATCGGGCGGAAGCCCACCCCTGCGGACTTCCGGGGCTTCCTTACGGCCGACCGCTTCAACTTCGCGCCGTTCAACTACCTCCAGATCCCGCTGGAGCGGACCGGGGCGTTCGCCACCGTGCAATATGAGCTGGCCGACGACGTCAACTTCACCCTTCGGGGGACCTGGAACCGCCGCGACTCCAAGAACCAGGCGGCGCCGCTGCCGTTCGGCATAGGGCCGACCTCCGGTCTGACCCCGGTATTGAGCGGAATCGTGGTGAGCGCCACGAACCCGTTCAACCCCTTCGGAGTCGACCTGGGCGGCGCGAACAACAATGTCGGCGCGATCTTCCGGCGCTTCCTGGAGGGCGGCCCGCGCCGCTTCGAACAGACCGTCGAGACCAGCTACGGGGTCGCCACTCTGGACGGCAAGTTCAACCTGTCCGGACGCGACTGGTTCTGGGACGTGAACGCCTCCTACGGCCGCAACAAGGCCGAGCAGGACATGTTCGGGAACATCGATTCGAGCAAGCTTCGCCAGGCCCTCGGTCCGGTGGCAGCCTGCACCGCGCCCTGCGTTCCGTTCAACCTGTTCGGCGGCTTCGGATCGATCACTCCCGAGATGATCAATTTCGTCAGTTTCGAGCAGAATGACAGCAGCCGGCAGAGCCAGCTCGACGCGACGGCCAACCTGTCGGGAAGCCTGTTCGACCTGCCCGGCGGGCCGCTCGGCCTCGCGGTCGGCGCGGAATATCGAAAGCTCAAGGGACGGTTCGATCCCGATCCGGTGGTGTCCGCCGGCTTCAGCTCCGACATCCCCGCCCAGCCGACGAGCGGCCGCTACAGCGTCAAGGAGGCTTATGCCGAGCTGAACGCGCCCATTCTCTCGGGCCTCCCGCTCGTCGAGCTGCTGGAGCTCAACGGCGCCGTGCGCCTGTCGGACTATTCGACCTCAGGCTCGACGACGACCTTCAAGGCCGGGATCAACTGGAAGCCGATCCGCGACCTTCGCCTTCGCGGCACCTTCGCCGAGGGCTTCCGGGCGCCGTCCATCGGCGAGTTGTTCGGGACCCAGTCGCGCTTCGACGAGGTCCTGGACGACCCCTGCTCGTCCCACGCCGGCAACAATGCCCCGCAGCGCTTCTCCAACGACGCCCAAGTGAGGGCCGCCTGCATCGCGGCCGGAGTCCCCGCCAACGGCAGCTACCAGCAGGCGAATGCGCAGATCTCGGTGAGCACGGGCGGCAACGTCGATCTTGCTCCCGAAACCTCGCGCAGCTGGGTGGTGGGGGGCGTGTTCAGCCCGTCCTTCCTTCGCGGATTCTCGATCGAGGCCAATTGGTACAAGATCAGGGTCGAGGGCGCGATCCAGGCCATCCCCCGGCCGACCACCGTTCTCAACTGCCTTCTGACCGGCGACGCGGCGACCTGCGCCCTGGTGGAGCGGGTCAATGGCGAGCTGATCGAAGTCCAGGGCTTCCTTCAGAACATCGCGGCGATCGAGACCAAGGGCATCGACGTAAACCTCGCGCTCCGCGGCGTGAACACCGGCTTCGGCAAGTTCGGCTTCACCTGGAACAACACGTTCCTTCGCGACTACGACGTGATCGTCCCCGGCCCCACCGGACCGCAGCTTCTGAGCCGCGAGGGGACCCAGGTCGGCGCCCCTGCCCAGGCCTTCCCGAAATGGAAGTCGGTGGGCGTCGTCGACATGGATTGGCGCGATTTCGGAGTGACGGTGATCGGCCGCTACGTCTCCAAGCTCGACGAAGTGGGCGGCAACGTGCTGGATTCGGTCTTCTACACCGATCTCCAGCTGCGCTGGGCGGGCCCGAGCTTCAACGATCGCTTCACCTTCGCAATCGGCGTGAACAACCTCTTCGACAAGAAGACGCCGGGC
>DASVUW010000072.1:0-9631 GCA_036386845.1 Allosphingosinicella sp.
AGAGCTACGGGACGACCCGCTCCGCGGCCGTCGTCAACCAGCTCGAGGGCGCGTTCAACGACGTCTCGCTGAACGGGATAATCCTCATCTCGACCATCCTCGATTTCGGAGCCCAGGCCAACGTGCCCGGCAACGAAATGCCCTATGTGCTTTTCCTCCCCTCGATGGCCGCGGCGGCCTTCCACCACGGCAAGGCGCCCGCCGATTCCGGCACCCTGGAAGGGTTCGTCCAGGAGGCGAGGGACTTCGCCGCGGGCGACTATGCCTCCGCCCTGCTCAAGGGGCAGAAACTTCAGGGCGAGGAGCGGGCCTCCATCCGCCGGCGCCTCGCCCGATTCACCGGCCTTTCCGAGCGCTTCCTCGAATCCGCCGACCTTCGGGTGACCGACCAGCGCTTCTACAAGGAGCTGCTTCGAGACAGGGGCCTCACCGTCGGGCGCCTCGACGCGCGCTACACGGGCCGCGACTTCGACAATGCCGGAGAAGCGCCGGACAACGATCCCAGCTTCTACGGGATCGACGCCGGCTATACCGCGGCTCTCAACCAGTGGGTCCGGGACGGCCTCAAATTCCGAACCGAACGCCAATATTCGACCATCGCCGGGCTCGGCAACTGGGACTGGGACTTGTCCGACCAGGGCGGGGAGGCGAAATATTACAAGAACGTCGCCCCTTATCTGGGACGGGCGATGCGCGAGAATTCGGGGCTTCGGCTGTTCGTCGGCCAGGGCTATTTCGATTTCGCCACGCCCTTTTTCGGCGCCGAATATTCCCTGTCGCGCACCGGGGTCCCGCAGGACCGCATCGTCTACGCTTATTACGGCTCAGGCCACATGATGTACGTCCGCGACGAGGACCGGACCAAGCTTTCGAGGGATATCAGGGCATTCATCCGGGGGAGGTGACAGTCTCGTCACCCCAGCGAAGGCTGGGGTCCCAGTGGGTGAAAGTCGCGGGCGCTCTTCACCCACCGGGGCCCCAGCCTGCGCTGGGGCGACGGAAAGGGGCGCGACTTTGAGGCTCGGGATGACGGGGTCATGCTGGACATCGCCGCGTCGGCGCGACAAGGGAAGGCGCCCCTGCCGCGGAGTAGCCATGCGTCTCGCCCCGTTCCTCGCCCTCCTCCTCACGGCCTGCGCGACCGTCCCCGAGCCGCCGACCGCAGCCGAGCGCGCGGGGCGCTGGTGGAGCGACGTCTCCACCCTTGCCGCGGACGACATGGAGGGGCGGTTGACCGGGACCCCCGGCTACCAGCGCGCCGCCGATTACGTCGTCTCGAAGCTTCGGGAGATCGGCCTCGAACCGGCGGGATCGGAAGGCTTCTTCCAGCCCGTGGCCTTCGAAGAGCAATTCGTCGACTCCGCCGGATCGAGCGCGGCCCTGGTCGCGGACGGCCGGACGACCGCGCTCTCGATCCCCGGCGACCTCATCATCGGCCGCGGCGACGGGCGCCGGCCCGAGCGCATCGAGGCGCCCATGGTGTTCGTCGGCTATGGGCTCCACATGCCGGAAGCGGGCCACGACGATTTCGCCGGGATCGACCTCAAGGGCAAGATCGCGGTCGTCATCAGCGGCGGCCCCGCGAACGTCTCGGGAGCGCTGAAGGCGCACGCCCGCCGCGACCGCGCGAGATTGCTCTCCGAAAGGGGCGCGGCGGGCCTCCTCTCCCTGACCACCGCCAAGGCCGTGGAAGTGCCCTGGTCGCGCTCCATGGCGCAGGCCGGCCAGTCCGGAATGTATTTCGCCGACCCCGCGCTTCGCGACGTGAAAACCGAATTCTTCAACTCCAGCTTCAACACCGAGACGAGCGAGAAGCTGTTCCACCGGTCCGGGCGGACCTTCGCCGAGCTGTCGGCGCTCGCCGACGCCTCGAAGCCGCTGCCCCGCTTCGACATGAAGCAGTCGCTCCGGGCGACGGTCGCGATGCGGCACCGGCCCGTCATGTCGTCCAACGTCGTCGCGCGGCTCCCGGGCAGCGACCGCCGCCTGCGCGGCGAGCATGTCGTCTTCTCGGCCCATCTCGACCATCTCGGAGTGAGCGCCCCGATCAACGGCGACGGGCTCTACAACGGAGCGATGGACAATGCCGCGGGCGTCGCCGGGCTGCTCGACATTGCCCGAAGCTACAAGGCCCGGCGCGTGAAGCCGAAGCGCTCGATGCTGTTCGTCTTCGTGACGGCCGAGGAGAAGGGGCTTCTGGGCTCGCGCTATTTCGCGCTCCGCCCGACCGTCCCGAAAGCTTCGATGGTCGCGAACATGAATTTCGACATGGCGCTTCCGATCATGCCGCTGAGAAGCGTGACCGCGCTCGGCGCCGAGGAAAGCGGCCTCGGCGCCGTCGCGGCCGCAGTCGGCCAGTCGATGGGCCTTCCCCTGGTCCCCGATCCCTTCCCGGACCGCAACGCGTTCGTCCGCTCGGATCAGTACAGCTTCATCCGCGAGGGCGTGCCTGCGCTCGCCTTCAAGTTCGGCTTCGGGCCCAAGGATCCGGAAGCCGAGATCGAGCGCCAATGGCGCTCCACCCGCTACCACGCCCCTTCGGACGACCTCTCGCAGCCGGTGGCGAAGGAGGATGCGGTGAGGCTTCACGATTTCGTCGCCGAGGTGGCGCTTCGAGTCGCCAACGCGCCGGAGCGGCCCGCCTGGGGCGAGCAGAGCTTCTTCAGGCGCTTCGCGAAATGAAGGGACGAGATCGACTAGCCCGTCTCCCGTCCTTCACGGGAGAGGAGGGGCCCACCGCGGAGCGGTGGGAGGTGAGGGTCTTCCGGAAGCTGGAGTACAGACCCTCACCTCCCAAGCTTCGCTTGGGCCCCTCCTCTCCCGCGAAGAGCGGGAGAGGGATTCGAGGCGGCGGCTTTGCCGCTCTTCTGCTCATGCTCGCAGCTCCGGCGGCCGCGCAAAAAGCTGCGCCCTTGCTCTCCCCGGCCGAAACGCATGCCCTGGCCGGGGAGCTTTCCGGAGCTTCCGCCAAGCGCACCGTTCAGGCCCTGTCGCTCCACCACCGGATGCGTGGCTCGGAAGGCTATCGCGCGGCCGCGGTGGTCATCCGGGATCGCCTCCGCGACTACGGCCTGAAGGAAGCCGACATCATCTCCCTGCCGGCGGACGGCAAGGTCTTCTACGGCACCCAGCGCTCGCGGCCGGCCTGGAATGCGAGCTTCGCCGAGCTATGGGAGCAACGGCAGGAAAGCGGGCGATGGAGCGATTCGGAGCGCATCGCCTCCTGGGCCGACCAACCCATTTCCCTTGCCCAGGACAGCGTCAGCGGGCGCGCCGAAGCGGAGCTCGTCGACATCGGAACGGGCGCCTCGGCTTCGGACTATGCAGGGAAGGACGTGCGCGGGAAGCTCGTCCTCGTATCCGGCCAGCCGGAAGCGGCGGCGAAGCTCGCCGTCACCGAGCGCGGCGCGGCAGGCATCGTCTCCTGGGCCCAGAACCAGCGCTCCGCCTGGTGGGGCGAGGATGAGAGCCTGATCCGCTGGGGCCATCTCAGCACCTGGAACGACCCCACCTTCGCCTTCATGGTCTCCCCCGCCCGCGCCCGCGCCTGGCAGGCAAGGCTCGCCAAGGGCGAGACGGTGCGCCTTCGGGCGGAAGTGAAAGCGGGGCGAACGGCGGGCGCCTACCTCATTCCCACGGCCGTCATCCCCGGCCGGGACCGGTCTAAGGAAATCCTCTTCTCCTGCCACCTCGATCATCCCTCGCCGGGCGCCAACGACAATGCCAGCGGCTGCTCGGGGATCCTGGAGATCGCCCGGACCTTCCAGCGGCTGATCGCTCAAGGCAAGCTGCCGCAGCCGCAGCGGACCCTTCGATTCATCTGGCCGTGCGAGATCGAATGCACGATCGCCTTGCTCAACGCCCGGTCCGAATATGCCCGCCGGACGCTTGCGACGATCCACCTCGACATGATCGGCGGCAATTCGGACATCACGAAGGGCGCGCTCGGGGTCGAGGGCTCTCCCCCCAGCCTTCCCAGCTTCGCCTCCGGCGTCGGATTCGCCATGGCCCGCTGGGTCGATTCGAACGCCTCCCGCTACGCCGAGCGCGGCGAGGCGGATTTCCCGCTGCTCGATCCGGAGGGCACGAAAAACCCCCTAAGGGCGCGGATCGGCGGTTTCTCGGAGGGCTCGGATCATCAGGTCTGGAGCGAGGGCAGCTGGCGTATTCCGGTCATCTACGTCTCCGACTGGCCGGACATCTACATCCACACCAATAAGGACGTGCCCGGCAATCTGGACTCCACGAAGATGAAGCGGGCGATGTTCATCGCCGCCGCTTCGGCCTGGGCGCTCGCCAATGTCGAGCAGTCCGACACGCCCGCGCTCGAGCGGCTTCAGATGATCGAGGGCGACTTCAGAAGCGCGGAGATCTCCCGGCGCTCCGGTGATCTGGCGGACTCGGACGGGGCGACGGCGCGGTTGCAGCATGCCAATCACGAAGTGGCGCTCGAGCTTTCCCTGCAGCGCTTCGGGATCATGGTCGGCGAGCCGGACCGGGACGTCACCCCGCCTGTGTCGGAAGGGGCAGGCGGCTTCGTCTACCGCCGCGATCCGAAGCTGAAGGGGCCTATGGACGGCTTCGGCTATAGCTGGCTCGACGACAATCTGGAGAAAGCGAAGATTGCAAGGCCGGCGCTTCTGTCCCGCGAACCGGCCTGGGAGGGGCCCAGCTTCGGGTATGAGGCGCTGAACCTGGTCGACGGGCGGCGCAATGTGCAGCAGATTCGCGACGAGCTCGCCCTCAGCGTCGGCCCGGCCCCGGTGGAGGAGGTCGCAGCCTATCTCGCCGTCCTGGAGCGGCTCGGCGTGGTCCGGCGTTAGAAGGACGATGGACAGCCTCGTCACTACCGAATGGCTGGAGGGAGAGCTCGCCGCGGGCGACCTCAGGGTGATCGACTCGACCCTGTTCCTTCCCGGCGATCCCCGCGACGCCCGAGCCGAATATGAAGCGGAGCACATCCCGGGCGCCGTCTTCCTCGACCTCGAGGACGTGTCGGACTCGTCGAATCCGGTGCCGCACATGGTGCCGGCCGAGGCCAAGTTCGCGAGCCGGATGGCTTCGCTCGGGCTGCGCGACGGCCAGCGCTTCGTCGTCTACGACAACAGCCCGCTTCACAGCGCCGCCCGCGCCTGGTGGATGCTGAAGAGCTTCGGGGCGCATTACGTCGCGATCCTCGACGGCGGCTTTCAGAAATGGAAGGCGGAGGGACGGCCGCTGGAGAGCGGCCGGCCTCAGGTCCGCCACGGCCATTTCAGCCCCCGCTTCGACCCCCGCGCGGTCGCGGACAAGGAGGCGGTCGCCGGCCTGATCGGGGACGGCCTCCACGAGATCGTCGACGCGCGGGGCTCGGCCCGCTTCACCGGCGAGGAGGCCGAGCCGAGGCCGGGAATGGCGTCCGGCCACATCCCCGGCTCGAAGAACCTGCCGCAGGGCAGGCTTTTCAACGCGGACAACAGCTGGAAGCGCGACGACGCGCTTCGCGTCGCCTTCGACTCCGCCGGGGTCGACTTGGCCAAGCCGATGGTCGCGACCTGCGGCTCCGGGATAACCGCCTGCGTCCTGCTGTTCGGCGCGCACCTCCTCGGCAAGGAGGATGTCCGCCTCTACGACGGAAGCTGGTCCGAATGGGGCTCCGATCCGGCTACCCCGAAGGCGACGGGGACGGCGTGAAGGGCAGGCGTCCTGACACCCAGCTCGTCCAGGGCGGCCGGCGCAGGGAATGGCGCGGCCGGCTGGTCAACCCGCCGGTCCACCGTGCCTCGACCATCCTCTTCGACAGCGTCGCCGATATGCGCGCCGCGGCGCCGGAATTCGGCAAGCCCTATTACGGCCTTCACGGCACTCCCACGCATTGGGCTCTCGCCGAGGCTCTGACCGAGCTGGAGCCGGGGGCGGCCGGGACGATGCTCTACCCAAACGGATTGGCGGCGGTGACGTCCGCCCTGCTGTCCGTCCTGTCCGCGGGCGACGAGCTGCTGATGACGGACAGCGTCTACGGCCCGACGCGCCGCTTCTGCGACGTCTTCCTGAAGCGCTACGGCGTCGCCACCCGCTATTACGATCCGCTCGTCGGCGCCGGCATCTCGGAGCTGATCGGCGAGCGCACCCGGGCGGTCTTCCTCGAAAGCCCCGGCTCGCTGACCATGGAGGTCCAGGACGTTCCCGCCATCTGCGCCGCGGCGAAGGCGAGGGGGATCGCCACCCTTCTCGACAATACCTGGGCGACCCCGCTCTTCTTTCCAGCGATGGCCGCCGGGGTCGACCTGTCGATACTCGCCGGCACCAAATATGTCGGCGGCCATTCCGACGTCATGCTCGGCTCGGTCACCGCCAACGCTGAATGGTATCCGAGACTGGAGCGGACGAGCTGGGACCTCGGCCAGTCCGTCGGCCCCGACGACGCCTGGCTCTGCTCGCGGGGGCTGAGGACGATGGGGGTTCGCCTGCGCCAGCACGAGGCTGGCGCGCTGAGGATCGCCCGCTGGCTCAAGGAGCATCCGCAGGTCGGGGACGTGCTCCATCCGGCCTTGCCGGATTGCCCGGGCCACCAACTCTGGGTGAGGGACTTCAAGGGCTCCTCGGGTCTCTTCGCCTTCGTCCTCAAGGGCCGCGGCGACGTGGAGCGGACTCGCTTCATCGAGGCGCTGGAGCTGTTCGGGATCGGCTATAGCTGGGGCGGCTTCGAGAGCCTCGCGGTGCCGGTGGATCCGGAGCGACTGCGCACCGCCACCCGCTGGCAGGCGGAAGGGCCGCTGGTCCGGCTGCAGATCGGCCTCGAAGACCCCGTGGACCTGATCGAGGACCTGGCGGCGGCGCTGGCCGCCTGCGGAGGGGCCGGATGAGAGCCCTTTTCGAACGCTTCGGAGTAGGCTGGCCGACTTATGGCGACTGGATCGCCGCCGCCGTCGCGATCGGTATCGTCGCCGCAGCCTGGGGCCTCGCCTGGCTTGCCGGTCGCTGGCTCGGACCTCGATTCGCGGCCTTCTGGGAGCGTCGCGCCGGCCGCCGCGGCGAGGCTCTGGCGAACCGCATGTGCGATCTTTCCCGTTACCTGACGGGCGCCCTTTCCATCGCGCTAGTCCTGAACGCAGACGACTGGCGTCCGCTTGGCGCGATCGTGCTCGGAACCGCGCTCGCGGCCTGGTCGGCGATGCTTGTCTCGGGTCTCGTCCGCGGGCTTCAGATGCCGCGCTGGATCGCGGCCCTGCTCGCGGCCGTCACCTTCTTCGCCTTGCTCGCCCGGGCGGTCGGCGGCCTGAAGCCGATCACCGACACCCTGGACCGGGTCGGCTTCAACGCCGGCGATACCCGGGTCTCGCTGCTCACCGTCCTCCAGGTTCTGGTGACGCTGGTCGCGCTCTATGCGGTGGTGAAGCTCCTCAACCGGATCGTCGGCCACTCGATCCGCCGCGCCAGCGGCCTCGACGCCACCCAGCAGCTGCTCGGCCAGAAGCTCGCCAGCGTCGCCATACTGATCGCCGCCTTCTTCATCGGCATCGACCTCGTCGGGATCGACCTGACCGCGCTCGCCGTCTTCTCGGGCGCCTTCGGCCTCGCCGTCGGCTTCGGCCTCCAGAAGACGTTCGGCAACCTCATCGCCGGGATCA
The DNA here is from genome assembly GCA_036386845.1 of Allosphingosinicella sp. Classification (GTDB taxonomy): domain Bacteria; phylum Pseudomonadota; class Alphaproteobacteria; order Sphingomonadales; family Sphingomonadaceae; genus Allosphingosinicella. The sequence continues at coordinate 7,611 of DASVUW010000072.1, forward strand.
TCCTGCTCATGGACCGGTCGATCAAGCCGGGCGACGTGATCGTCGTCGGCGAGAGCTTCGGCCATGTCACCAAGATCGGGGTCCGGGCCGTCTCGATCGTCACCCGCGACGGCAAGGAGCATCTGATCCCCAACGAGAATCTGATGACCCAGGAGGTGGAGAACTGGTCCTATTCGAGCCGCGACGTCCGGGTGCACATCCCGGTCGGGGTCGCCTATGACTGCGACCTTCCGCTCGCCCAGAAGCTGATGATCCAGGCGGCGAGCGAGTCCAACCGGGTGATGAAGAACCGGCCGCCCAGGGTGTGGCTGACGGCGTTCGGCGAAAGCAGCGTCGACCATGAGATACTGGTCTGGATCAGCGACCCCGAGCAGGGCGTCGGGAACGTCCGCTCCGAAGTCCTCAACCGGGTCTGGGAGCTGTTCCGCGAGAACGATATCGCCCTGCCGTTCCCCCAGCGCGACCTTCACATCAAGGACTGGCCTGCAGCGCCCGGCGCCGGCGGATAGGGTGGTGCCGGGCGGGAACGACCTTGCGCGAATCCCCTGCTTCCACCATATGCGCCGCGGGAGTCGGACGGACGGCGCTCTCGCCAACCCGGTCAGGTCCGGAAGGAAGCAGCCGTAACGAGTTCAAGCGCCGGGTCGTTTCCGGCTCCCACCGCGCAGCGCGCACAAGGATGGCGAAGCTATCGTCGAGACGCGCAAGCGCGGCCAGCCTCGCCCCAGGCGAGGTCTGACGGCGCGGCTTTGCCGCGACGCGCCGTTCCCCTTCCGTCGCCCCAGCGAAGGCTGGGGCCCCGGGGGGTGAAGACCACCGCGCCTTTCACTCGCTGGGATGCCAGCCTTCGCTGGCATGACGAATGAGGCTGCTCTACTCTCCCGCCATGGCATCCGAATCCCCCGACGACTCCCCAGGCTTCGGCCTCGCCCTCGGCCTCGACGAGCCCCCGCAGCCCGCGAAGGTCCAGCCCTACCGGGTGCTCGCCCGCAAATACCGGCCGCAAAGCTTCGCCGAGCTGATCGGCCAGGACGCGATGGTCCGCACGCTCGGCAACGCGATCGAGCGCGACCGGCTTGCCCACGCCTTCCTCCTCACCGGGGTTCGGGGAGTCGGAAAGACGTCGACCGCGCGGCTGATCGCCAAGGCATTGAACTGCGTCGGTCCGAACGGGCAGGGGGGACCGACCATCGACCCCTGCGGCGTCTGCGAACCCTGCCGGGCCATCGCGGAAGGGCGGCACATCGACGTGGTCGAGATGGACGCCGCGAGCCATACCGGCGTCGACGACGTCCGCGAGATCATCGAGGCGGTCCGCTATTCGGCCGTTTCCGCCCGCTACAAGGTCTATATCGTCGACGAAGTCCACATGCTGTCCAAGAACGCGTTCAACGCGCTTCTCAAGACCCTGGAGGAACCCCCTCAGCACGTTAAGTTTCTTTTCGCGACGACCGAGGTCAACAAGGTGCCGGTCACGGTCCTGTCGCGTTGCCAGCGCTTCGATCTGAGGCGGATTCCCGCCGAGAAGCTCGCCGCCCATTTCGGCGAGGTCGCGCGCAAGGAGGGGGTCGAGGTCGAGCCCGAGGCGCTCGCGCTCATCGCCCGGGCCGCCGAAGGTTCGGCCCGCGACGGGCTCTCGATCCTCGACCAGGCGATCGCCCACGGTCCCGGCGGGGTCAGCGCCGATCAGGTCCGAACCATGCTCGGTCTGTCCGACCGCGGCGCGATCCGGCGGCTGCTGGGGGTCATGCTGGGAGGCGACGCCCGATCCGCCCTCGCCGTCCTTCGCGACCAGTACGACCTCGGAGTCGAGCCCAATGCCGTGCTTCGAGGCCTTCTCGAGAGCGTCCACGCAATCACCCGCGCCAAGGTCGGCGGGGCCGAAGATTCGGCCCAGTCCGCCGAGGAGCGCGAAGCCTATGCCGAATGGGCGGGGCGGCTTTCCTACGCGGCCGTCCACCGCCTCTGGCAGCTGCTGCTGAAGGGGCTCGCCGAGGTTCACAGCGCCCCGATGCCGCTCG
>DASVUW010000073.1:0-3520 GCA_036386845.1 Allosphingosinicella sp.
GTGCCGCAGCAGGGCGAAATCCTCGAACATTCGTCCGGCTGGCGGCTGGAGATTACCGACAGCGACGCGCGCCGCGTGACCCGGATGCGCCTCCACGTCCGAGACCTCGACGGTGAAGACGTCCTTGATGTGCACCATGCCGATTACGGTATCGAGGCTCTCCTCGTACACCGGCAACCGGCTGTGCCCCGCGTCCGCGAAGGCCGCGACGAGGCCGTTGAACGTGATCGTCGCCGGCACGGCGATGATGTCGCCGCGCGGCACCGCGATGTCGGCAACCGTACTCTCTCCGAAATGGAGCAAATTGCGCAGCATCTGCCGCTCGATGGGCGTGAGGTCGCCGACCACCGGCACCTCGCCTTCGTGACTTTCGATCGCTTCCTCGATCTCCTCGCGAAGGGTCGCCTCGCCCTCGTCGCCGAACAGCATCGCCCGGATTCCGCGCCAGATGCTGCGCTCGCCGTTCTGGTCGTCGGCCATCAGTGGTGGATCTCGTAAGGGTCGGCGATTCCGAGAGACCCCAGCGAGCGCCGCTCGGCCTCTTCCATCTTCTCTGCATCCTCGTCACCGCGCTCATGGTCGTAACCCAGCAGGTGCAGCGTGCCGTGGACGACCAGGTGGGCGGCATGGGTGCAGACGGCGAGACCCTTGTCCGCCGCTTCCGCCTCGCAGGTGCCCTTCGCGAGAACGATGTCGCCGAGCAGAGCCTCGCCGATCTCGGTTCGGGCGAGCGAACCGAGCTCCTGCGGCTCGACCATCGGAAACGAAAGGACGTTCGTCGGCTTGTCCTTGCCGCGCCAGTCGGCGTTCAAGCGCCTGATATCCTCATCGGACGTGAAGCGGACCGAGACTTCGGCGGCGATTCCGCTGGTCAGCAGTCCGGGCAGGGCGCTCTGAGCAACGGCCGCGCGCACTGCCGCATTGGCGAGCTGAGCCCAGTCGGTGCTACTGTCCCACTCTTCCGACACATCGGCTTCGACGACGATCATATGCCGTCGCCCCAGCGAAGGCTGGGGCCCCAGCGGGTGATGAACGCAGGTGCCTTTCGCCCCCCGGGGCCCCAGCCTGCGCTGGGGCGACGGTGAGAAGCAGGCCCGATCACGACGACTTCCCCTCGTAAGCCTCAACGATCCTGCCCACCAGCGGATGCCGGACCACGTCGCCGACACCGAAGCGGACCGTGGCGATCTTGGGGATTCCTTCGACCTTGCTCACCGCGTCGGCGAGGCCCGACTTGCCGGGTTCGGGCAGATCGACCTGGAGCGGGTCGCCGCAGATCACCATCCGGCTGCGCATTCCGAAGCGGGTGAGGAACATCTTCATCTGCGCCGGGGTCGTGTTCTGCGCCTCGTCGAGGATGATGAAGGCGTCGTTCAGGGTGCGCCCGCGCATGAAGGCGATGGGCGCGATCTCGATCTCCCCGCTCGCGATCCGCCGCTCGACCTGCTCGGCCGGGAGCATGTCGTAGAGCGCATCGTAGAGCGGCCGGAGATAGGGGTCGACCTTCTCCTTCATGTCGCCGGGAAGGAAACCCAGCCGCTCGCCCGCCTCGACCGCGGGACGCGACAGGATCAGCCGGTCGACCGAGCCTCCGATCAGCTGCTGCACCGCCTGCGCGACGGCGAGATAGGTCTTGCCGGTGCCCGCGGGCCCCAATGCGAAGATCATCTCGTCGCGGCCCAGCGCCTCCATGTAGACGGCCTGCATCTTGGAACGCGGGACGATCGTCTTCTTGCGGGTGCGGATCATCACCTTGGGCGGCTCGGCCACGTCCGTCGTGATGATCCCGTCGAGGGTCGGCTGGCCCGACATGGCGATGATCGCGTCGACCATGCCGGCGTCTATGTCCTGCCCTTCGTCGAGCCGGTTGTAGAGGCCGAGCAGGACGTCCCGGGCTCGGGCCGCATCCTCGGGGTCGCCCTCGATCTGAACCTTGGCGCCGCGCGCGGCGATATAGACCCCGAGCCTGTCCTCGATCGCGACGAGGTTCCTGTCGAACTCGCCGAACAGGGGCCCGAGCAGATGCGGCTGCTCGAACTCGAGCTCCAGCCGGGCGCGGGGGGCCGCGGCGGCGGCGGGATCGGGGGCTTTCTTGGGCGGCATTACAGCGTCGCCCCAGATTGAACCGGTGGACAGTCCCCCGGACTGTCCAGCCATGTCCGGGGGACATGGCGTGCCGGTTCAATGGCTGGGGCCCCAGGGGGTGAAGAACGCAGGTGCCTTTCACCCGCTGGGGCCCCAGCCTTCGCTGGGGCGACGACGCCCGCCAGGCTGTTGGGTCCGCCGGAGAGTATATCCACCTCGATCATGTCGCCGATCCCCGCCTCAGTCTCCACATGCACCGACTGCAGCCACGGCGTCTTCCCGATCATCTGCCCCGGCCTTTTGCCCGGCCGCTCAAGCAGAACGTCCGTGCGCCGGCCCACGCTCGCCCGGTTGAACTCCAGCTGCTGAGCGTTGAGCAGCGCCTGGAGCCGCTGAAGCCTGTCGTCCATGATCTCGCGGGGCAGTTGATCCTCCATGGCGGCCGCCGGGGTGCCGGGGCGGGGCGAATATTTGAACGAGTAAGCCAAGGCGTAGTTCACCGAGCGGATGATTTCGAGGGTCGCTTCGAAATCCGCCTCGGTCTCGCCCGGGAAGCCGACGATGAAATCGCCCGAGATCGCGATGTCGGGGCGGACGGCGCGAACCCGCTCGACGATCCTCAGATAGCTTTCAGACGAATGGCTCCGGTTCATCGCCTTGAGGATCCGGTCGCTTCCGGACTGCACCGGCAGATGGAGGAAAGGCATCAGGGATTCGACCTCGGCATGGGCCCGGATCAGCCCTTCGGTCATGTCGTTGGGATGGCTGGTCGTATAACGGATCCGCGCCAGCCCCGGCAGCCGGTCGAGCGCCCGGACGAGGCCGTCCAGGCCCTGCGGCCGGCCGGATTCGTCCTCGCCCGTCCAGGCGTTGACGTTCTGGCCGAGCAAGGTGATTTCCTTTGCCCCCGCCTCCACCAGCGCCCGGGCCTCGTCCATCACGGCCGTCCACGGCCGGGAAATCTCGGCGCCCCTCGTATACGGCACGACGCAATAGGTGCAGAATTTGTCGCAGCCCTCCTGGACGGTGAGGAAGGCGCTCGGCCCGGGCCTCCGGCGCGCCGGCAGCGCCCCGAATTTCGAGAGGAGCGGCATGTCGGTGTCGATCCCGCGCCGGCCCCGACCCGCCTCGGCGACCAGTTCGGGAAGGCGGTGATAGGCCTGCGGACCGACGACGATGTCGACGTTCGGCGCGCGGCGCGGGATCTCCGCGCCTTCGGCCTGCGCGACGCAGCCCGCGACGGCGATCATCGGCCGCGAGCCGTCGTCTCGCTTCAGGCGGCCGATCTCCGAATAGACCTTCTCGGCCGCCTTCTCTCGAATATGGCAGGTGTTGAGCACGACGAGGTCCGCCTCGAGGGACGACTCCGCCGGAGCCATTCCTTCGCCTTCGAGAAGCCCGGCCATGCGCTCTCCGTCATAGACGTTCATCTGGC
>DASVUW010000074.1:0-7754 GCA_036386845.1 Allosphingosinicella sp.
ACGCTTTGCTCCTGAAGGCCGAGCCGGCGGGCCCCACCTGCCACCTCGGAACGACGAGCTGCTTCGGGGGCGAGGCCGACGGCCCCGGCTTCCTCGGCGCGCTCGCCCGGATCGTGGCGAGCCGGGCCGCAAGCGACCCCACCGAAAGCTATACGGCCCGCCTGCTCGCCGAAGGACCGGCGAAGATCGCCCAGAAGGTGGGCGAGGAGGGCGTCGAGCTTGCCCTGGCCGCCGTCGGCCGCGACCGCGAGGGCTGTATCGAGGAGGCCGCCGACCTCCTCTATCATGTGACGGTTCTGATGGAGGCTCGAGGCTTCGGATGGGGGGATGTGGCGGCGACGCTTCGCAGGCGGCACTCGGCCTGAAAATATCCCCTCTCCCGTTCTTACGGGAGAGGAGGGGGCCCGCCGCGAAGCGGTGGGAGGTGAGGGTCTGTGCCGCTGAGTCAGAAAGACCCTCACCCCCCAAGCCTTCGGCTTGGGTCCCCCCTCTCCCGCGGAAAGCGGGAGAGGAGGCTCGGCGCTAGCTCGTCAGCAGCCGGCATGCGTCCTCGAGCAGGGCCTCGCTCGCGGCGGCGACGATTTGCCCCGCGCCGAGATCCGAGCCGCCGCTCCAGTTCGACACGACCCCGCCGGCCGCCCGCACCAGCGGCACCAGGGCGTTGTAATCGTGCGGCTTCAGGCCCGATTCCGCGACGATGTCGAGGGTGCCGGCCGCCACCAGGGCATAGCCGTAGGCATCGAGGCCGTAGCGGGTGAGCCGGGCGGAGCGCCGGAGCCGTTCGAAGCCCTCCGCCTCGGCGCCTTCGAAGAGATAGGGATCGGTCGTCGACAGGCGAGCCTCTCCGACGCTGCGGCAGGCGCTCGTGGCGAGGCGTCCTTCGCCGCCGGCTCCGAACATCCGGCCTTCGCGCGCATAGCCGAGATAAAGCTCGTCCAGCCTCGGGACGTCGACCACCCCGAGCACGGGCTCGCCCTCGTCGAGCAGGGCAATGAGGGTCGTCCAGCTGGGCAGGCCGCAGATAAAAGCGCGGGTGCCGTCGATCGGGTCGAGCGACCAGGACCAGCGCCCCGCGGCGGGACGGTCCGGAAACTCCTCGCCGGATATTCCGTGGTCCGGAAACCGGGCCTCGATCAGGCGCCGGAGGGCGGCTTCCGAAGCGCGGTCGTAGGCCGTCACCGGGTCGAAGCCCGAGGCCAGCTTGTTCTCCACTCCGCCCAGCCCGGTCCGGCAGCCGGGCAGGGTCTCCCGGCGAGCGGCCCGGGCCAGGTCTCGGGCGAAGCTCGCGAAAGTCTCAAGATGTTCGGCCATCGGCCCCGCCGTACAAGGCGCCCGCCCGTACGGGAAGCGTCTGGAGCCGCGATCGGCACTCAGATTATCGGGTCGATCCGTCCGGGAATTTGCTGCTCGCTCGCGAGATAGGAGACGCGCTCGACGAAATCGCCGAGCCGTTCGCCCGCCTGCCGCTCGGCCGCGTAGCGGCCTAGAAGATCCTCCAGCACGCCGAGTATCTCCGCCTCGCCGACATTCTCCCGGACCATGCGGGCCAGCCGTTCGCCGTGGAAGCCGCCGCCGAGGTAGAGATTGTATTTGCCCGGCGCCCGGCCGGTGAGCGCGATCTCGGCGACATAGGGGCGCGAACAGCCGTTCGGGCAGCCGCTGATCCGGAAGGTGATCGGCTCGCCGGTAAGGCCGTGGGAGGCGAGGATCGCCTCGATCCGCCCGAGGACGTCGGGCAGATAGCGCTCGGCCTCGGCCATTGCGAGGCCGCAGGTGGGCAGGGCGACGCAGGCGATCGAGTTGCGGCGGATCGCGCTTTCCGGGGTGCGGGCCAGGCCATGCTCGGCGAGCAGCGCCTCGATCGCAGGCCGGTCCTCGGCCGGGACGCCCGCGACGATCATATTCTGGTTCGGAGTGACCCGGAAGGTGCCGCGATGCTGCTGTGCGATGGCCCGAAGGCCGTCCAGCCAGGAGCAGCCGGGGCGGTTGGCGAGGCGCCCGCTCTCGACATAGAGGGTGCAATTGGAACGGCCGCTCTCCGTCTCGCCCCAGCCGAAGGAATCGCCGTTCGAGGTGAAGTGGTACGGCCTCGCGGGCTCGAACGGCGCGCCGAGGCGGGCCTCGATCTCGGCCTTGATCCAGCCCAGGCCCTTGTCGTCGATCGTATATTTGAAGCGGGCGCGGTTGCGCTCGGCGCGGTTGCCGTAGTCGCGCTGGACCGACATCACAGCCCCGGTCGCGGCAATGAGCCGGTCCTTGGGGATGAAGCCGATCACGTCGGCCAGGCGTGGGTAGGTGCGGGGCTCGTTCTCGGTCCGGCCCATGCCGCCTCCTATCGCGACGTTGAAGCCCTCGAGCCCGTCCGGGCCTTCAATCGCGATGAAGCCGAGATCCTGGGTGTAGACGTCGATGTCGTTGGAGGGCGGGACGACGAAGCCGATCTTGAACTTACGGGGCAGATAGGTGGCGCCGTAGAAGGGCTCCTGTTCTTCGTCCGATGAGGCGACCTTCTCCTCGCCGTACCAGATTTCGTGATAGGCGCGGGTCTTGGGCAGATAGGCGTCGCTGGCTTCCCGGGCGGCGGCGACGACCTCGGCATGAAGCGCCGAATCCTCGGGATCGGCGGCGCACATGACGTTGCGCGAGACGTCGCCGCAGGCGGCGACGGTGTCGAGCAGGGCTTCGTGAAGGCCCTGAATCGTGGCTCGCACGTCCTCCTTCAGCACCCAGTGGAACTGGAAGGTCTGGCGGGTGGTGAGGCGAAGCTGCCCGCCACCATGGGCGCGGGCCAGCTCGTCGAGCTTCAGCCATTGCTCCGGCGTGCACACTCCGCCGGGGAGGCGGACCCGGATCATGAAGCGATAGGCGGGCTCCAGCTTCTGGCGCCGCCTTTCGTCGCGCAGGTCGCGGTCGTCCTGCTGGTACATTCCGTGGATCTTCATCAGCCGCGTATCGTCGGTGGCGACGGCTCCGGTGATTCGGTCGAGAAGGCCGGTGGAGATCGTCCCGCGCAGATAGTTGCTGGCCTTCTTCAGCCGCTCTTCCGGGCTCAGCCGGTCGAGCGGCTGGGAGAGGTCCTTGCTCCGGTCGATCAGGGGGCTTTCGGCGTCGGCCATGTCAGTAGACGTCCCGCTGGTAGCGGCGGCTGCGCTGCAGCTCGCGGACATAGTCCTCGGCGCCGTCGCGCTGGAGGCGGCCTTCCTCGGCGACGATCGAGATCAGGGTCTCGTGAACGTCTGGGGCCATCCGCGTTGCGTCTCCGCACAGATAGAGATGGGCGCCGTCCTCGAGCCAGGCGAAGAGGTCGCCGGCCTGCTCAAGCATCCGGTGCTGGACGTAGGCTTTGGCGCCCTGGTCGCGCGAGAAGGCGACGTCCATCCGGCCCAGCACTCCGTCCTTGAGCCAGGCCTGCCATTCGGTCTGGTAGAGGAAGTCGCTGCGGAAGTTGCGCTCTCCGAAGAACAGCCAGGATTTGCCGCGCGCGCCCCGCGCCTCGCGCTCCTGGAGGAAGGCGCGATAGGGGGCGATCCCGGTGCCGGCGCCGATCATGACGATCGCCTTGTCGTCGTCGGGGAGGCGGAACTGCTCGTTCGGCTGGATGTAGACGGGGAGGGTGTCGCCCACTGCGGAGCGGTCGGCGAGATGGGCGGAGGCGACACCGTGGCGGGGCTCGCCGTGAAGGGCGTAGCGGACGGGGGCGAGGGTGATGTGGGCCTCGTCGGGCATCGCGGAGAGGCTCGACGAGATCGAATAGAGGCGCGGCTGGAGCGGCCTCAGCCCCGCCACGAATGTGGAGGAATCGACATTCTTTGCCGAAAATCGCCTCACTATGTCGATAATGTGGTGAGAACGGAGCCAGGACTGGCGTTCGGCCTTGCCTTCGTCCGAGCTCAGCCGCCGAAGCTCCGCGGAGCCCGTCACGGCGGCCCAATGGTCCAGGAATCGGGGCGGAGTGATCGCGATCTCGAAATGGCTTTCGAGCGCTTCGGCAAGGGTCGTCGCCTCGCCCTTCACGGTCAGCGCCGAATCTGGGGAAAGGCCGGTCGCGTCGAGCAGGGCGGCGACCACGGCGGGATCGTTGCGGGTCACCACTCCGAGCGCATCGCCCGGCTGGTAGGCGAGGCCCGAGCCGGCGATGTCGAGCTCGACATGGCGGGTGTCCTTGGTCGAATCGCGGCCGACGATGGTCAGGTTGTCGATGATCCTCGCCGGGAAGGGGTTGCGCTTGTCGAACGCGGTCGCCGCCGGGAAGGCGGGGTCAGCCGGGGCGGACACCTCGCAGCCCGCCCCGGCCTGGGCAACAAGCAGGGCCAGCGCCTCGGCGCGCCACTGTGCTGCCGTCTCGTCATAATCGACGTCGCATTCGACCCGCTCCGCCAGCCGGGCCGCTCCCAGCGCCTCGAAGCGGCGGTCGAGGCGCCGGCCGGCCTCGCAGAAATGCTCGTAGGTCGAATCGCCGAGCGCGAGGACGGAATAGCGAAGCTCGGGAAGCTTCGGTGCCTTGGGACCCTCGACGAACTCGAAGAAGTCGAGCGCCGGTTGAGGCGGATCGCCCTCGCCATGCGTGCTGACGATGAGGAGGAGGTCCTGCTCCTCCCTGAGCCGGCGGGGCTTGTAGCGGGCCATGTCCTCGACCTGGGCGACGAGGCCCTGGTCGGCCGCGGCCGCTGCGAAAGCCCTGGCGAGCGAGGCGGAATTGCCGGTCTCGCCGCCGTGGAGGACGGTGAGCGTCCGGACGGCGGCGGCGGCGCCGGCGGGAAGGGCGCCTTCGCCAGCCAGCCGGGCTATACCGGCTTCGAGTCCGGCGAAATAGCCGCTGATCCAGCGCGCCTGCTCCGGAGTCACCGAGCCGCCAAGCGCTTCGACCTGGCGGCGCTGCTCCTGGCTGAGGGTGTCGGCGGGGAAGAGGGCTCGGGCCGTCATGGCTGCTTCTCCTCAAATCCTCCCCTGCATTTGCAGGGGAGGGGGACCACCCGAAGGGTGGTGGAGGGGCCTTGCTGGGTCCGAAGAACCCCTCCACCGCGCTTCGCGCGGTCCCCCTCCCCCGGAAATCCGGGGGAGGATTTGAGAGGGAGCGGCTTCGTCCTGAGGCGCCCTAGATGACCCATTCGGCTTCCCCCTCCTGGTCGAGATCGGCCGGGACGATCTGCCGCCCGGGCCAGGCCTCGGCGGGACCAACGTCCACCGCGACGAGGACGTGGAGTCCGGCCCGGCTCATCAGGCCGGCGACGGCTCGAACCCGGCGGATATGCTCGGCCCAGTCATCGGGCCCGTCGGCGAGGTCGCTGTTGAGGTTGTCGCGAAGCGAGGCCTCGTCGAGGATGAAGCTCATCCGGCCCGTCGCCTGAAGCTTCTGCTGGGCCCTGGCGGCGACCTCGGCGCGCTCTTGCCGAGCGACCCCGTTCAGCCAGACGATCCGGTCCGCCTCGCCGGCGGCGCGGTCGAGGCCGGCGCGGCGCGGGAAGCCGTCGATCATCCCGGCCGCGGCGGTGGCGTTGCTGAGCTTGTCGATGAGGATGAAGGCGCCGAGCTCGCGGCCCCGGGCATAAGGGATTGCGGCGACCTCGCGGTCGAGCCTCAGTTCGCAGCGGCCGATGTCGTTGAGCGCCAGCAGCCGCGCGGCGGCCGGTCGGCCGGTGTCGACCTCGACGATATGCTCGACCTTGCCCACCGTCGCCGAGACGGTGCTGGAGCCGATCTTCAGCCAGTAGGAGCGGCCGGGCGCGAGCGGCTCGTCCGACATCCAGACGAGATTGGCGAGGAGGCCGCCGACCACCTGCGGCGGGGAGGCGGAGGAAGCGATCACCTCCCCGCGCGAACAATCGACCTCGTCGGCGAGGGTGAGGGTGACCGACTGGCCCTCGACCGCCCGGTCGAGGTCGCCGTCGAGGGTGACGATCCGATCGACATGGGATCGCCGGCCCGAGGGCAGGATGACGATCTCGTCGCCCGGCCGGACGGTTCCGCCCGCGATCCGGCCGGCATAGCCGCGGAATCCGCTGTCGGGTCGGTTCACCCACTGGACCGCCATGTGGAAGGCGCCGGACTCGGCCCGGGGGGCGGCGATCGGCACCGTCTCGAGATGGTCGAGGAGCGCCGGGCCTTCGTGCCAGGGCATGGCCGGGCTGCGCGATGCGATATTGTCGCCGGTCAAGGCCGCGATCGGGATGGCGGTGAAGGCGCCGATCCCGATCTCGTCCGCGAAGGCGCGATAGTCGGCGACGATCGCCTCGAATCGCTCGCGGCTGTAGTCCACCATGTCCATCTTGTTGACGGCCAGGACGATGTGGCGGATTCCGAGCAGGTGGACGAGGTAGCTGTGCCGCCGGGTCTGAGTGAGCACCCCCTTGCGGGCGTCGATCAGGATGATGGCGAGGTCGGCCGTCGAGGCGCCGGTGACCATGTTGCGCGTATATTGCTCGTGGCCGGGCGTGTCGGCGACGATGAACTTGCGCCGTTCGGTCGCGAAGAAGCGGTAGGCGACGTCGATGGTGATGCCCTGCTCGCGCTCGGCGCTGAGGCCGTCGACGAGAAGCGCGAAATCGAGACCCTCGCCCTGGGTTCCGGACCTTCGGCTGTCGGCTTCCAGCGCGGCGATCTGGTCCTCGAACAGCATCTTGCTGTCGTAGAGCAGCCGTCCGAGCAGGGTCGACTTGCCGTCGTCGACCGAGCCGCAGGTGAGGAGGCGGAGGAGGGATTTGTCAGGGTCCGTGAAGGGCGGGGCGTCGCTGCCCTCCGTCGCCCCAGCGAAGGCTGGGGCCCCAGCGGGTGAAAGGCGCTGGTGTTCTTCACCCCCCGGGGCCCCAGCCTTCGCTGGGGCGACGTGCATGACGGTGGCCATCAGAAATAGCCCTCCTGCTTCTTGCGCTCCATGCTCGACGCGCCGTCATGGTCGATGGCGCGGTTCTGGCGCTCCGAGGTGGTGGCGAGGAGCATCTCGCGGATGACCTGGGGAAGGGTGGTCGCGCGGCTCTCGACGGCGCCGGTGAGCGGGTAGCAGCCGAGGGTTCGGAACCGGACCGAACGGAGGACCGGGACCTCGCCCTGGCGAAGCCGGAAGCGGTCGTCGTCGACCATCAGGATCATGCCGTCGCGCTCCACGGTGGGGCGCGGCGCCGCCAGATAGAGGGGCACGATCGGGATGTTCTCCGCATGGATGTACTGCCAGATATCGAGCTCGGTCCAGTTGGAGAGCGGGAAGACCCGGATCGTCTCGCCGCGAGACTTGCGGCTGTTGTAGAGCGACCAGAGCTCGGGCCGCTGGTTCTTCGGGTCCCAGCGGTGATGGACCGAGCGGAAGCTGAAGATCCGCTCCTTGGCCCGGCTCTTGTCCTCGTCGCGGCGGGCGCCGCCGAAGGCCGCGTCGAAGCGGTGGAGGTCGAGCGCCTGGCGAAGGCCTTCGGTCTTCCACAGGTCGGTGTGCAGGCTGCCATGGTCGAACGGATTGATCCCGCGGCGCTCGGCCTCCGGGTTGCGGTGGACGATCAGCTCCATGCCCGATTCCCGCGCGACCCGGTCGCGAAGCGCGTACATGTCCTTAAACTTCCAGGTCGTGTCGACATGGAGTAGCGGGAAGGGCGGAGGCGCCGGGAAGAAGGCCTTTCGGGCGAGGTGGAGCATCACCGCGCTGTCCTTGCCGACCGAATAGAGCATGACCGGCCGTTCCGCCTCGGACACGACCTCGCGCATGATATGAATGCTCTCGGCCTCGAGCCGCTGGAGGTGGGTCAACATTGCCCTGGCACTAGTGAGCC
>DASVUW010000075.1:0-3166 GCA_036386845.1 Allosphingosinicella sp.
GGATCTCGGCGAGGCTGAAACCCACCCTCTTGCCGCGGAGGATCCAGGCCAGACGGGCTCGGTCGCGCCAGCCGTAGACCCGGGTCAGGCCCTGGCGGCGGGGCGAGATCAGGCCCTCGTCCTCGTAGAATCGAAGCGCTCTCGGAGTGACCGAGAACTCCTCGCAAAGATCGGTGATGGTGTAGGATTTACCGCCGGATTGGGGCGTCGCGAAGTCCGAATGGAGGGCGTGCGGCATGTCGGGCGGGGTAGTTTACGTTCACGTCAACGTCAAGAAGTCCTCCCCGGCATTTGCCGGGGAGGACCAGGCGAATCCTGGTGGAGGGGTTCTTCTCAGTCGGAGGGGCCCCTCCACCGCGCTTCGCGCGGTCCCCCTCCCCGCGAAATCGCGGGGAGGATTTTAGTCACACAGGGGATCGCCGGCAATGTCGGTGGCCTTCTTCACGTCCGACTCGCTCGAGCCGCTTTTCGTGAACCTCGCGCCTGCGAAGCTCGCCCTTGCACCGCAATAATAAGCGCAGCCCAGCGGCAGGGTCGCCGGCAGGGTGAGGGCTCCGTCCTTGAGGCTCGCCTCAATCGTGCAGGTCTCGTCGCCGGTCATGGTCAGCGTCAGCCGGTCGCCCTTGCGGACCGCCCGTCCGGCCCCCGAGCAGCTGTGCTGGTTGCCGCCCCAGACGAGCAGCCCGAACTGGGCCTCGCCGCCTTTCTCGACGATGCACATCTGGTTCTTCTGGGCGCCCGATCCCCCCTCGTAGAGCCCGGTCAGGCGCGTGCCGGCCTTGGCGCCGGCGGAGGAAACGGACCGCGACTTCGAAGCCGCGGGACCGCCCGACTCGGGCGCGGCCCGGTTGTCGGCCGGATCGTCCCGCCCGCAGGCGGTCAGCAGGAAGAGGGTGAGGAGGGTCTTTTTCATAGTCTGTCCCAAGGCAAGATTCGCGACGGGGCAAGCCGTTCCATTATCCACATCAAATTCGCCCGCCCGGGGCGACAAGCGCCGGTTGCGCTCCTATATGGCCAGCGGGGCAAATCAACGAGCGAGCGGGCTTTCTCGAATGCTGACCACGCATCCATTTGACACCGGTCTCGATGGGGACAAGCTCCGCGAGGAATGCGGCGTATTCGGAATCTGGGGCTCGGACAGCGCCTCGGCGGTCGTCGCCCTCGGCCTCCACGCGCTCCAGCATCGCGGCCAGGAAGCGGCCGGGATCACCAGCTTCGACGGCCGCAATTTCCATTCGCACCGGGCGATGGGCCATGTCGCGGGCAATTTCGATACCGCGGACGTGATCCGCCGGCTGGCCGGGCCGGCCGCGATCGGCCATGTCCGTTATTCGACGACCGGCGAGACGGCGCTTCGCAACGTCCAGCCGCTTTTCGCGGAACTGGCCTCGGGCGGATTCGCCGTCGCCCATAACGGCAATATCTCGAACGCCATTCGGTTGAGGCGCGACCTCAACCGCCGGGGGTCGATCTTCCAGTCCACCTCGGACACCGAAGTCCTCATCCACCTCGTCGCGACCTCCACCTACCGGACCCTGCTCGATCGTCTGATCGACGCGTGCAAGCAGGTCGAGGGCGCCTATTCGCTGATCTGCCTGACGACGGAAGGGATGATCGCCTGCCGCGATCCGCTCGGGGTCCGGCCGCTGGTCATGGGGCGGCTAGGCGATTCCTACATCTTCGCCTCGGAGACGGTGGCCCTGGACGTCGTGGGAGCGACCTACATCCGCTCTGTCGAGCCGGGCGAGATCGTCATCGTCTCCGCCCAGGGCGTCCGCTCGCACCGGCCCTTCGCCGACGTCCGGCCGAGGCCCTGCATCTTCGAGCATATCTATTTCTCGAGGCCCGACAGCGTCCTCGACGGAGCCTCGGTCTACGAGGTGAGGAAGGCGATCGGGGCCCAGCTCGCCCGGGAGAACCCCGTCGAGGCCGATTATGTGGTTCCGGTGCCCGACAGCGGAGTGCCCGCCGCGATCGGCTATGCCCAGGAAAGCAAGATCCCGTTCGAGCTCGGCATCATCCGCTCGCATTATGTCGGGCGCACCTTTATCCAGCCCAGCGACGCCGTCCGCCACCTCGGAGTGAAGCTCAAGCACAATGCCAACAGCGCCCTCATCCAGGGCAAGAGGCTGGTGCTCATCGACGATTCGATCGTCCGGGGCACCACGTCGCTCAAGATCGTCCAGATGCTCCGCGAGGCGGGCGCCCGCGAGGTCCATATGCGGATCGCCTCGCCTCCGACCCGGCACAGCTGCTTCTACGGGGTGAACACGCCCGACCGGGCCAAGTTGCTCGCCGCCCAGATGAACGTTTCCCAGATGAACGACTATATCAAGGCGGACAGCCTCGCTTTCATCTCGATCGACGGCCTCTACCGGGCGCTCGGCGAGGACCTGCGCGACGACGCGCAGCCGCAATATTGCGACGCCTGCTTCACCGGCGCCTATCCGACCCGGCTGACCGACCAGGAGGACGTCGAGGCTCCGGACCAGCTTGCGCTTCTGGCGGAGAGATACGCCTGATATGCCCGTCGCCCCAGCGAAGGCTGGGGCCCCGGGGGGTGAAAGACGCTGGCGGTCATCACTCGCTGGGGTCCCAGCCTTCGCTGGGACGACGAGCTTGTCGAAGCCCTCGCCTTGCCCGTAGAGCGCAGCGAATGAACGAACCCTTCCTCCAGGGCCAGATCGCCCTTGTCACCGGTGCAAGCCGGGGCATCGGCGCCGCCACGGCCGAGGCGCTGGCCGCCGCCGGAGCCCACGTCATCCTCACCGCTCGAACCGCGGCGGACCTGGAAGCGGCCGAGGACCGAATCCATCGGGCCGGCGGGACCGCCACCATCGCTCCGCTCGACCTCGTCGAGACGGACAGCATCGGCAGGCTGGCGGCGGCGGTTGCCGAGCGTTGGGGCAAGCTCGACATTCTGATGCTCAACGCCGCGACGCTCGGCTCGCTGACCCCGGTGGCGCAGATCGACGGCAAGGAGTTCGGCCGTGTCCTGACCCTGAATGTCCTCGCCGCTCAGGCGCTGATCGCCGGCTTCGATCCTTTGCTCCGCAAGAGCGAGGCGGGACGGCTGATTGCGGTGACCTCCAGCGTCGGCCGCAAGCCCCGGGCCTATTGGGGCGCCTACGGGGCTTCGAAGGCTGCGCTCGAGACCCTGGCGCTG
>DASVUW010000076.1:0-10136 GCA_036386845.1 Allosphingosinicella sp.
CAGCGTGATCGACAAGTTCGCGGACGAATATGCCAAGGGCCGTACGCCCATCCCCTGCGTGTCGTGCAACCAGAGCGTCAAGTTCACCGACCTGCTCGGCGTCGCCCGCGACCTCGGCGCGGATTGCCTTGCGACCGGCCATTATGTCCGGCGGATCCAGGGGCCGAACGCCCATCCCCTGCGTGTCGTGCAACCAGTCGGTGAAGTTCACCGACCTGCTCGCCCTCGCCCGCGACCTCGGCGCCGACTGCCTCGCCACCGGCCATTACGTCCGCCGGGTCGCCGGACCGCGGGGCCCGGAGCTCCACCGCGCCGCCGACCCGGCCCGCGACCAGAGCTACTTTCTGTTCGCCACCACGCGCGACCAGCTCGACTACCTGCGCTTCCCGCTCGGCGGGCTGCCCAAGCCGGCGGTTCGCGAGATCGCCCGCGAGCTCGATCTGATCGTCGCCGACAAGCCGGACAGCCAGGACATCTGCTTCGTCCCCGACGGCGACTATGCCTCGATCGTGAAGAAGGTCCGCCCGGAGGCGGCTCAGCCGGGCGAGATCGTCGATATGGAAGGGCGTTCGCTCGGAGCGCATCGCGGGCTGATCCACTTCACCGTCGGCCAGCGCCGCGGCCTCGAGATCGGAGGCCAGTCGGAGCCGCTCTACGTGGTCCGGCTGGAGCCCGAAGCGCGGCGGGTCGTGGTCGGGCCGAAGGCGGCGCTGGCGGTCCGCGCCGCCCGACTCTCGGGGCTCAACTGGCTCGGCGAGGACCAGAGCGACGGACTCACCGCCAAGGTCCGCTCGATGGCTCGACCGGCGCCGGCCGCTTTCGACGGCGAGCTACTGCGCTTCGAAGCG
This sequence comes from Allosphingosinicella sp., assembly GCA_036386845.1. GTDB lineage: Bacteria > Pseudomonadota > Alphaproteobacteria > Sphingomonadales > Sphingomonadaceae > Allosphingosinicella. The sequence goes on from DASVUW010000076.1 coordinate 849, forward strand.
CCCGAATATGGAGTCGCGCCCGGCCAGGCGGCAGTGATCTACGAGGGATCCCGAGTGCTCGGCGGCGGCTGGATCGAGGAGACGGTCCCGGCTTTCCGAGCGGAGACCCTCGCCGCCGCGTAGAGCGCTGTTCCGGCGACCATGAGGATCGCAAGCATCCGCCAGCTCTCCCAGCTCGATTGGGAGGCGGCCCAGACGCAGACGGCGATGGCGGGGACGATCATCAGCCACACTGTCGGGCCGGGCCTCTGCGTCATCCCGCCTTCCGCGGGGACGACGGGTCTTGCCAAAGACGCGATGCTGATCGAATAGACGAACATCCTGGCGAGCGTGCTCACCACGGCGAGCCAGACGAAGCTTCCGCTGAGAGCCAGCAAGGCGATCAGGCCGCCCATGAACGCGACCGAATTCGCGGGCGTCGCGAAGCGCGGGCTGACCCTTCCGAACCAGCCGGGGAGCAGGCCGTCGCGTCCCAGGGCGTAGCTGGTCCGGGACGTTCCGGTGAGGCCGCCGCTTATATTGCCGAGCAGCGAGAAGACCGCGGCGGCGATGAGCAGGAGCCCTCCGGCGGGGCCCATCAGTGCCTTGCCGAATTCGACCATCGGAGCCTCGCCGCCCGCGCCGGGCTCCATCACCGCCACGTAGGAAAGCTGGACGAGGAAGTAGAGGAGAGCGGTTCCGCCGATGGTTGCGAGCAGAGCGCGCGGGATGTTGCGGGTGGGGTTGGAGGTCTCGCCCGCCGGGGTGACGCTGTTCTCGAATCCGATGAAGGCGTAGAGGATGAGCAGCGCCGCGGCCTCGAGATCGGAAAGCGGCGGCACGCCCGACGGCGCCTCGATCGTTCCGCCCGCCACGACCAGTCCCATGAGTGCGACGAACAGCAAAGGCGCGGCCTTGAGCAGGGTCAAGGCGTCGATCAGCTGCACGGCGCGCTTCACTCCGACGATGTTGATCCAGACGAGCAGGCCGGAGACGGCGAGGATGATCGCCGCGCGCGGCAGCCCGGAGCCGAGCGCCGGCCAAAGCACGGCGAGATAGGTGACGAGGACCGTCAGATTCGCGGCAAGGGCGGTGGCCCTTGCGACATAATAGACCCAGCCGGCCTGAAAGGCGGTTGCAGGCCCGAAGGTGGCGGCATAGACGACCGGCCCGCCCGAGACGGGATGACGAGCCGCGACCCGGGCGAACGGCAGTGCGACGACCAGGACGAGCAGGCCGAACAGCGGGAAGAGGAATGGGCTGAACGCTCCGAAGCGATCGTAGAGCGTCCCGGGCAAGGCGAAGATCCCGGCTCCGACCATTCCGTTGAACGACAGGAAGGCGGAACCGAAAAAGCCGATATCGCGGCGGAGGGGTTCGTCCTTGGTCGCGATCATTCATGCCCCTCCAACTTGCGCCGGGGAGACTGTGGCGGGCGCTTCGGCAAGAGGCAAGCGCCCGCCACAGTCGGCCGCGCGTCATGCTGAGCTTGTTTCAGCATCCAGCGACGAACCGCCTCGCGGCCGAAAACTGGACCCTGAACAGGTTCACGGTGACGACAGTGCGATCCCGACCATTATGGACCAGTCGATCCGATCCGCTAACATCGATCAAGGCGCTTCGGGTGGCCGCCCCCCGCTTTGCTATGGTACCAATCCTATGGGGGAGTGGGATTGCGTAGGCTCGTCACCATCGATCTGCCGCGGCTCTTGTCGCGCCGGCTGCCGCGGCCGGTGACGGAGCTTGCCGTCGGAATCGGAGTGACCGCTCTGCTGGTCGCCGTCAGGCTGGCGATTGCTCCGCTGCTGGGCGAGGTAGCGCCTTTCGCGCTCGGGATCATCGCCGTCGTCCTCGCGGCCCTCCTCGGCGGCTGGCGCAGCGGCCTGGTCTCGATGGTGCTCGGAGCGGGTCTCATCTGGTACCTCATCCTGCCGCCCCAAGGCAGCTTCGAGCTGGAGACGACGGCCGCCGCACTGACCCTCGCGGTAGGAGTCTTCACCGAGGCGGTCATCCTCCTCGCGGTCGGCCTCTACCAGCGGGAGGTGCGCGCCGGGGAGCTCGAACGGGCGCGCCGGATCAACTTCCTTGGCCATGCCCTCAAGGAAATGGACCACCGCACCAAGAACAACTTCCAGATCGTCACCAGCCTTCTGACCCTTCAGGCTACCCGCTCGGGCAGCGAGGAGGTGAAGTCGGCTCTGAATGAGGCGGCCGAGCGGCTGAAGGCGGTCGCCGCCGTCTACGACGCGCTGGCGCCGAGCAGCCAGGGCCTGGCCTCGGTCCGGCTTCAGGATCAGCTCCAGGAGATATGCGACCAGATTCGCCGCGGGATCATGCCCGAAGCGATCACGCTTTCAACCGAGCTGGAGCCGATCCTGGTGCCCCATGAAAGCGCCGTGGCGATCGGGATCATCGTCAACGAGCTCGTCACCAATGCCTGCAAGCACGCCTTCGGGGACACAGGGGGCTCGATCCGGGTCAAGGCGTGGCGCGACGACAAGGCCGCCGTCATCGAAGTGGCGGACGACGGCCGCGGCTTCGTCGCCGGGGTTGCCAGGCCGGGCCTCGGCAGCCGCCTGGTCACCGCCTTCCTCCAGCGGCTGAAGGCGAGGAGCGAGGTCCAGTCCTCGCCCGAAGGCACGACCCACCGGATCCGGGTGCCGCTCGTCTAGTGCCGGTCCGGAGCGCCGGGATCCTGCTCTACCGCCGCGATCCGGACGGCGTTAGGCTCCTGCTCGTCCATCCCGGCGGCCCCTTCTGGCGGGGAAAGGACGAAGGGGCGTGGATGATCCCGAAGGGGCTGATAGAGCCGGGCGAGGATCCGCTGGCCGCGGCGCTTCGCGAGTATGAGGAGGAGCTGGGTTCGAAGCCCGAGGGGGAGCCGCGGAGGCTGTGCGAGGTTCGGCAGGCCGGCGGGAAATGGGTGGAGGCTTTCACCCTGGAGGGCGATTTCGACCCGGGGACCCTTCGAAGCAACGAATTCACGATCGAATATCCCCCGAAGAGCGGCAGCTTCCGGTCGTTCCCGGAGGTCGACGAAGCTCGCTGGTTCACGCTCGACGAGGCAAGGGCGAAGATATTGAAGAGCCAGGCGCCGATCGTCGGTGCGCTGGAGGCCCTTCTTGGCCTCCCCGTCGCCGGAGGCGATGGGGAGGGGGCCCACCCATAGGGTGGTGGAGGAGTAACTGCCCCGGCTTCGGAGATACCCGCAAACTTCCTTCTTGGAGCAGGTACCCCTCCACCATGCTTCGCATGGTCCCCCTCCCCACCGGCTTCGCCGGCAGGGAGGCAAGCTCTCAAATGCGAAGCACCCCCTCGATCACCGTCACGCACTGCCCGCCGAGAATAGCCCGGTCCCCCTCCCGCCGGCACTCCACCCGCCCGCCTCGGCGGCTCGCCTGGAAGGCCGTGAAGCTGTCGCGCCCCAGGCGCTCCGCCCAGAAGGGGGTGAGGGCGGCATGAGCGGCGCCCGTCACCGGATCCTCGTCGACGCCCCAAGCGGGGACGAAGACCCGGCTGACGACGTCGTACTCGCCGCTCCCGGCCGCGGTCGCGATGGCCATATAGTCGATCTCGGCGAGCCGCTTCATGTCCGGCCTGAGCGCTCGGACCGCCGCTTCGTGGGCGAAGAGCAGGATGGCGACGCCTTCCGACCCTTCGTAGCTGATGTACAATTCGGGCGGCGCGGATTCGCTTGCGCCGTCATGAGTGATGATGTCGACGATGCCGGCGCCGTCGCGGGAGATCACGTCGCGCATCTGCTCTTCCGTGGCGAGGCTGACCCGGGTCTGCGGAAGGTCGAGCCGATATCCGGCGCCGTCGCGGCCGACGACAAGAATTCCGGCCTGGCGGGTTCGAAAGCGCACTTGGCCGCGGTCGCCGAGAAGCACGTGGCCGCTGGCGAGGGTGGCGTGGCCGCACAGCGCCACCTCGACGGTAGGCGTGAACCAGCGCAGATCGAAGTCCGCCTCGCCGTCCGCCGCGGGCACCGTGAAGGCGGTTTCGGAGAGATTATTCTCCTCGGCGATGGCCTGGAGCCTGTCGTCCGGCAGCCATTGCTCTAGGGGCACGACGGCCGCGGGATTGCCGGTGAAGGGGCGGTCGGCGAAGGCGTCGACCTGGACGAGGCGAAACTGGGGCATGGAGTCTCCTTCGATTGGTCCTTCGATAATGAACAGGTGAAACATGCCCCCGGCATGTTTCACCTGTTCATCCTCGCCAGGCACAGTCCCTACTCAGGATGAGCAGGTGGACTTATTCGATACCGTTCATCCTGAGTAGCTGCTGAGCGAAGTCGAAGCGGCGTATCGAAGGACCAGATCAAGTCTCCCCTGCCGTCAGATCGGTCTCGACGAGCTTGTTGCCGGGCTGGTCGACCTGGCCCTCGGGGTCGATGTGGATGAGGATCTCGACCCCCGGGAACTCGGCCTGGAGCTTGTGCTCGACCTCGTCCATCACCCGGTGGGCCTCGGCGACGCTCATCTGGGGATCGACCCAGACGTGGAACTGGACGAAATCGTGGGCGCCGCTGGTGCGCGTCCGAAGATCGTGCAGACCCTTCAGCGCCGGGTGGCGGGCGGCAACCTCGACGAAGCGCCGGCGCTTTTCCTCGGGCCACTCCCGATCCATCAGCTGGTCGACCGCCCGGCTCGACGCCCGCCAGGCGCCCCGCAGCAGCCACAGGGCGATGAGTATCCCGAAGACCGGATCCGCGCCGGTCAGGCCGAGATACTGGTCCAGCACCAGGGCCGCGATCACTGCCAGGTTGAGCAGCAGATCGCTCTGGTAATGGACGTGATCGGCCTCGATCGCGACCGACCGGGTGCGCGCGATGACCCGGCGCTGGTAGGCCAGCAGGCCCAGAGTGGCGAGGATTGCGAGGACTGAGATTGCGATGCCATATTCGGCATTGGCGGTCGCCTCGCCTCCGACCAGCCGGTCGACGGCCCGCCAGCCGATTGCGAGGGCCGAGAAGGCGATGATCCCGACCTGGGCGAGCGCCGCCAGAGCCTCCGCCTTACCGTGGCCGAAGCGGTGGTCGAAGTCGGCAGGCGCGGCCGCGATCCGGACCCCGTAGAGCGTGATCAGCGAGGCGAGGAGATCGAGGCCGGTATCGGCGAGCGAGCCGAGCATGGCGACGGAGCCGGTCGCCCAGGCGGCATAGCCCTTGAGCAGAAGGAGGAAGAGCGCGGTCGCGACGCTGGCGAGCGCGGCTCGGGTGGCCAGCGCCCCGTGGGTCTCGTGGTGCGGCCGGACTGCGCTCACGGGTAGAGCAGCCCCTCGCTCCACTCCCCTCCGACCCGGGTGAAGAGACGGCGTTCGTGCAGACGGTGGGCGCGGTCGATCCAGAACTCGATCCGCTCGGGCGCGACCCGCCACCCTCCCCAGCGCGGCGGCCTCGGCACCTTGCCGCCCTCGAAACGTCGGCGGACCTCCTCGTAGCGCGCCTCGAACGTCTCCCGGGAGTCGAGCGGACGGGACTGGTCCGAGGCCCAGGCCCCCAGCTGCGAATCGCGGCCGCGAGTCGCGAAATAGGAATCGGCCTCGGCGCCGGCCACCGGCTCGACGGGGCCTTCGACCCGCACCTGGCGGCGAAGCGACTTCCAGTGGAAGAGCAAAGCGGCGTTCGGATTGGCCGAAAGCTCCCCGCCCTTGCGGCTGTCGAAATTGGTATAGAAGACGAAGCCGCGCTCGTCGTGGCCCTTCAAAAGCACCATCCTGACGGAGGGGCGGCCCTGCGCATCCGCGGTGGCGAGCGCCATGGCCTCGGGATCGTTAGGCTCCGTCAGCCGGGCCTCGGCGAGCCATTCCTCGAAGAGTGCGTGGGGATCGCTGGGCATGGCCGTCTCTTGCCGTTTGTCTGTGAACGGCACAAGCGCGCCCATTCGTCACCCCGGCAAAGGCCGGGATCCATGAACACGGTTGTACGAGAGCAATCACGGCAGTGTTCATGGATTCCGGCCTTCGCCGGAATGACGGGAGTTGCACCTCCCGAGTGCGTTACCCATCTGATACAGCCCATTCATAACGACTGTGGACATTTGCACCGGTCTGGAAGAACGAAGCGACAAGATGGCGGACCTTTATTCACAACTGGGCGTGAAGCGCGATTCGGGCGAGGCCGAGATCAAGAAGGCCTATCGCAAGCTCGCCAAGGAGCTTCATCCCGACAAGAACAAGGGCAACCCCAACGCCTCGGAGCGCTTCTCCAAGGTGACCCGGGCCTATGACATCCTCACCGACAAGGAAAAGCGGGCCCGCTACGACCGCGGCGAGCTCGACGAGGACGGCAATCCGCGGGTCCCCTTCGGCTATGGCGGGGGCGCCGCCGCCGGGCGGCCGGGTGCGGGAGGCGCCGGGTTCGGCCGGACGCCGGGCCCGGATTTCGGGGGCGGCGAGGAGATCGATCTTTCGGACCTGTTCGACGGGCTGTTCGGAGGTGCCGCCGGCCAACGCCGCACAGCGCCCGGCGGCTTCGGGGGCTTTGGCGGGTTCGGTACCCGCCGCCCTGCCCCGCCGCCCCAGAAAGGCGCCGACACCGCCTACCGCCTTCCCATCAGCTTCGAGGACGCCGCCGCTCTGAAGGAGCAGCGGGTCACCCTCGCCGGCGGCAAGACGGTCTCGATCAAGCTTCCGGCCGGGGTCGAGGAGGGGACGAAGATCCGCCTCGCGGGCCAGGGCCAGCCCGGCTCCGGCGGCACCGGTGACGCCATCGTCGCAATCTCGATCAAGCCCCACCGCTTCTTCACCCGGGACGGCGACAATATCCGGCTCGACCTTCCGATCTCGCTCGACGAAGCCGTGCTCGGCGGGAAGGTGAAGGTCCCCACAGTCGACGGCCCCGTGATGCTCAGCGTCCCGGCGGGCACCAGCTCGGGCAAGGTGCTTCGCCTCAAGGGCAAGGGGTTCACCGCGAAAGGCGGCCAGAGGGCCGACCAGCTCGTCACCCTGATGATCGACGTTCCGGCGGGAGATTCCGAGCTCGAGCGCTTCGTCCAGGGCTGGAGCGGCAAGGGTAAAGGAAACCCGAGGGCGGGGCTGGGCGTCTAGCCCCTCGTGCAAGCCAGTCCCTCACCCGAATCCCCAGAAGCCAGGCGCAAGCGGCTCGCCCAGGCCAAGTTGCGCTTCGGCAAGATCCGCGACAACATGCGGCCGGGCGAGTACGGCTTCGAGGTGGTGAAGCGGGTCGCGGTCGGAGTCTATAACGACGGCTTCATCCACGCCGGCAACCTTGCCTACCTCGCCTTGATGACGATCTTCCCGTTCGTCATCGTCGCCGCCGCGGTGGCGAGGCTGTTCGGGCAGAGCGAGGGGGGCCTCCAGACCGTCGTCGCCGTCCTCCAGACAATGCCGCCCGATGTCGCCGACGTTCTGAGGAAGCCCATCAGCGACGTGCTCCAGGCACGGTCCGGAAACCTGCTTTGGCTCGGAGCCCTTGTCGGCCTGTGGACGACCGGGAGCTTCATCGAGACGATCCGCGACATCCTCCGCCGCGCCTACGGGGTTACCGGCGGGGCGCCCTTCTGGGAGTACAGGCTCGGGTCGATCGGCCTCATCTTCGCCTCGGTGATCCTGATGCTGATCTCCTTCAGCGCCTCGATCCTGCTCTCCTCGGTCGAACAGTTCATCCGGACCGCCTTGCCGTTCGCCGAGGACGTGCTCGGCCTTCTCGCCTTGTTCCGGATCATTCCGGGCCTGGTGCTGTTCGGCTCGATCTACCTCATCTTCCTATCCCTGACTCCGCGGCGCTACCGGCGGATGAAGTGCCGCAAGTGGCCCGGCGCCCTAGTCGTGACCATATGGTGGCTCACGACGACTGCGCTTCTCCCCGTGGTGCTCAGCAGCCTCGGGGGATACGACCTCACCTACGGCAGCCTCGCGGGGGTGATGATCGCGCTTATTTTCTTCTTCATCATCGGCCTCGGCGTGGTTATCGGCGCCCAGCTCAACGCCGCTCTGGCGGAACCCCCCGAGCCGACGGTAAAGGAGGCGCAGCTGGAGCTCGCTGCAGAGGAAGCCGCGGAGAAGGCGGAAGAGGTCCAGAAGGCGAGGCTGGACGAAGAAGAGGCCGAGGCCAAAGCCGAAGCCAAAGGGGAGGGCTCATGACCGGATTGATGGCGGGCAAGCGTGGCCTGATAATGGGCCTCGCCAACGACAAGTCGCTGGCATGGGGGATTTCGAGGAGGCTCGCCGAAGCGGGCGCCGAGCTCGCTTTCTCCTATCAGGGCGAGGCGCTTCAGAAGCGGGTCGGGCCGCTCGCGGCTTCCGTCGGATCCGATTTCCTGATCGAATGCGACGTCTCCGATATGGCCGATCTCGACCGCCTGTTCGAACAGTTGAAGACGCGCTGGGACACGATCGATTTCGTCGTCCACGCCATCGGTTTCTCGGACAAGAACGAGCTTCGCGGCAAATATGTCGACACCAGTCTCGAAAACTTCATGATGTCGCTGAACATCTCCGCCTACAGCTTCACCGCCGTCGCGCGCCGCGCCCGCGAGATGATGCCCAATGGCGGATCGCTCGTCACTCTCACTTACTATGGCGCCGAGAAGGTCATCCCCCACTACAACGTGATGGGCATCGCCAAGGCCGCCCTCGAGACCAGCGTCAAATATCTCGCGATGGATCTGGGCCCGGAGAATATCCGGGTCAACGCCATCTCGGCGGGTCCGATCAAGACCCTGGCGGCGAGCGGGATCGGCGACTTCCGTTACATCCTCAAGTGGAACGAATATAATTCGCCGCTGCGCCGAAACGTCACCATCGAGGATGTCGGCGGTGCCGGCCTCTACCTCCTCTCCGACCTCGCCTCCGGAGTCACCGGCGAGATCCACCATGTCGACGCGGGCTACAACGTGGTGGGGATGAAGGCGGAGGACGCGCCCGACATCGCGACGACCTAGTCTTGACCGCTCTCCCTGTAGGGGAGAGGGAGGGGCCCATTGCGCCGCAATGGGAGGGTGAGGGCAGAATGAGCTGGAACAGCTTCGGCCGGGTCTTCCGCTTCACGACTTGGGGCGAAAGCCACGGCCCTGCCATCGGCGCCGTCATCGACGGCTGCCCTCCCGGCTTCGCCCTTGGCGAGGAGGACATCCAGCCCTGGCTCGACCGCCGCCGGCCCGGCCTGTCGCCGAACACCTCGCCGCGGCAGGAGCCCGACCGGGTCCGGATCCTCTCCGGAACCTACCAGGGCCGAACCACCGGGACCCCGATCAGTCTCCTCATCGAAAATGTCGACGCGCGGTCCCGGGACTATGAGGATATGCCGCCCCGCGCCGGCCACGCCGACGCCGCCTACGAGTCGAA